>CAZNOE010001041.1:0-2302 GCA_964574525.1 uncultured Bifidobacteriaceae bacterium | reverse complement strand
CGACTGACGTCGGCTGCTACGGGGTATTGCACGAGTTTCGTTTGATTCGTTTTCATGGTCTTGTCCTTTCGCATTTCGGTTTTCTACGGGTTGCCCGCGCCTCACGTTGCACCGTTATGGTCCGGGCGTGCAGTCGTTTCATACGATTCTTTTCTTTGTTTCAGGCGCGGGGTGTCTGGCTTTGTTTTGGTTCACCAACGGAAGGATCGTTCACACGAACGCCTTCCTTTTTGTACTGCGGGAACGGCCGTGAAAAGGTGCGGACATTTTTTCGGCTTGTAGCGGCGCTTCGTGAGAACGCCGCATTCGTGAACCGAAAAGCCAGCGGCGCGCGTTCATTTCCTCTGGACGTTGTAAATTTCTGGATTCGTCGGGAAAGGCCGCGTCTCTCCTTTGAGGTAGGTGTCGAGAAACCAAAGCAAGCACGCATTGTAGGCAAAGGCCGGTGCGCGGCCCCAAGGTATCTGCCAAGTCCACCCAATATCGGTCGCGGTGATGTGGTCGGCACCGCTGATTTGGAGCAGGATTGCGTTGGTGATCGCCTTGTTGAAAAGCCATTGGTTCTCGATGAAAAAGAGACCATTTTGCCCCACCGCCGCCAGAAACGGCTTTTGAAGTCCGTTGGTGTTCAACTGCAAATTCGTGGCGTCCCAGATCGCAGCGCATTTGACGCGGCTGTTGGTGCGGCAGGTCTCGACCACCATTCCGCCGGCCGACTGGCCGGAGACCGCAACGCGATCCAGGTCCAGCCGGCTGGCGAACAGCGGGTCCTCCTGGTCCAGCCGGGCCAATTCATTGACCAGGAAGGTCATGTCCTTCAGCCGGCCAGTCACGTCCATGGCTGAGCCAGTTAGATACCGGCCGTCTGGAAACTCCGTTGCATAGCAATCGGGGTGATCGGGTGCCATCACGACATACCCATGGCTCGCCAACTCCTCGGCCGTCTGCGATGCCCATTGGCGCATCGCCCTGAAGCCGTGGGAATAGATACCACCGGACATTTGGCCGCCCCGGTCGCCAGCGGCACGCCACTAAAACGATGTCCGACCAAATTGGGGACAATATTCGTCCACCGGACATCCGTGTAGGTAACCCCGAATGATGAGATAAAAAGTTGTATGAAGCCCCGGTCCGCCGCGAAACGTTTGTTCCACATGGCCGCCCGCGGCACTCCAGGCGCTGGCGGGTCGGCCGGATACCAGAACGTGACCATGAAAGCGTTGGTCGGTGGGACGAGCCGGTAGAAATTGGTCCGCGCGGGATCAATCATGACCCGATCAACCGTACCAACGGCGAACGGCCCGCTGGGCGGGATGGGGAAGGCCGTGAGCTGGTGGTTGGTTGATGTGCGATAGAAGCGCTGGCCCAGGCCGGCGGCATTGGTGTCCTGGAACAAGAGCGGATTTGAGTTGTTGTTGGTCCGCAGCAGCAGGGCCAGGCGCGTCCAGTCCAGCAGATTGGTCGAAGCGTCAACCGGATAAAGGTCGAACATCTGCATGAACTGATTGGAAATTGTGCCGGTGAGATTGAACATGTTGGAGACGCTGCCGTTCAGGGCGACCGTGACGGTCTGGTCCGGCCCAACCGCGATGCCGCTGAAGTAGTGCGGCACGGGCTGCGCGCACAATTCCGGCTTCGACCCCGCCGCCAGGCACAGGATGACCAAGGCCGGGATTAAACCCAGCCAAGCGGGGCGCATTCCTCGGCCAGGCAGGCCGGGCAGATTTGTCACTGAACTTTTCAAGTTTTGACCTTTCGTTTGCCAGGCGCAGAACGCCTGGCTTGATTGTTTGAGTTTGCGGAAGCTGCATCCACGCGGATGCCTTCCATTGGGTACAGAGGAAAAGTCGGAAGTTTGTTACAGAGTTTCTGCGGAGCCGAAGGTTGATGCGGATCTTCAATCCCAACGGGATTGTGCCATTCAGCCAAGGGTTGCCTGCCTGCCGTCTGCCTGTGCCACCACGGCAGACAGGCGACGGCTGCGGCGCAGGCAGGTTCGACAAAAATCCTGTCCAACCGCCAGAGTGCAGCCCCGCCGAGGAGCAACACCGCAAACCCGGCCACCAGCCTTCGATTGGTCATGGTGCTCTTGAGTGACCGCCGCTGTAGCCACTTTCACAACCTCGCCCAGCAACCATCGCTTCCCCATTGCCGGGCTTGGGCGCAGGTTCACTGGGTGGGAATGGTTTCCTCCCGCGACTCCACGAGCCAGCGCGTTTTCATTGCTTCACCGCCCGGTAGAAGCGTGTTGACGGGCCGGGCGCCTCCGCATCTGTCCACTGAACGCCGCCCGTCAGATTGA
>CAZNOE010001040.1:0-2303 GCA_964574525.1 uncultured Bifidobacteriaceae bacterium | reverse complement strand
AGCGGCGGATAGCGCATGAACATAGGAATCCGCGCGGATTCCTCGTAAGCCAGCCGCCGCTCCACACTCAGGCCGTGCTCTCCGTAGAAGTAACCTTCGTCGCTCGTGAAGACGATGAGGGTGTTGTCCAACTGCTTTTGCGCTTCGAGGTTCTTAAAAATATCACCCAAGCCTTCGTCAACGGAAGCCAGCATCCGCAAACGATTGCGAATCGTCTCGTCGTCCGTGACGGTTGTCGGTCCGAGGGGTGGCAGATCGCCAATCTGACGCTGCAAGGCCGGCTTGCCTTCCGGTGGCTTGCCGTAGTTCGGGCGGTGCGGAATTGCAGCGTCGGCGTAAAGGGCTTTGTGCCGCTCGGCGGGAATAAATTTGCCTGCGCTCGGGTCGGACAAACTCCCGTCCGCGTTCTGGACCAAGTCGGGATGCACAGCCTTGTGTGAAACGTAGAGCAGGAATGGTTTGGTGTGTTTCTGTTTCAGGAAATCAACTGCGAACTGGTTGAGAATGTCGGTGAAATAGCCGGAGACCTTTTCACGTTTGCCATTCACGTTGAATTCGGGATCGAGATAGCTGCCCTGGCCTTTCACGCTGACCCAGTGGTCAATGCCGGGACGCGCGTTGTCGTCGAGGCCCATGTGCCACTTGCCGACGAATGCCGTCTCATATCCTGCGTCGTGCAGCAGACGCGGAAATGTGACCAGTTCATGGCTGCGTGCGCTGCGATCAACGTTGTCGGTGATGCCGTGTGCGTGGGCGTATTGACCGGTGAGATAACTCGCGCGGCTGGGCGAGCAAAGCGGTGTGGTCACGAACGCATGGCGGAATCGTACACCCTCGCGCGCGACGCGCTGGATGTTTGGGACCTTGACGAAAGGATAATCCACTTCATCCCAGCGGAGGTCATCCACCAGAATGAAGACGATATTGGGACGGACCGGAGAGTCGGCGGCGATCAGCGAAGTCACGAAGCCAGCCCCCGCAAATGCGCTCCACAGAAAGAATAACACTCGCGCCAGCGAAACGAATCGGCGTGCAGCAAGTCGGTCGTTCATTTCCGCGAGCTGGCTTTGGTGATTCCGAGATGTTTCACGAAGAATTGCACCATGTCGCCTTGCGGGTTTCCGCCGCCGCTCCGATAATCGTCCTGATGCTTCAGCACGCATTCGATTTTGAGGACGTCCATTTTTTCCTTCAGCTTTTTTCCGAAGTTCGGATGGTGAATGCCCGCCCCGGCTGGTGCGTCGGCGGGTAGCGGCTTGTCGGCTTCGTTGTAAAAGAGCATCACCGGCGGGTCGTCGGCGGTGAGGAAATTGATCGGCGACGCCTCTTCATAAAGTTTGTACGCTTTGGGGGAATCCAGTTCGTCGTCCTTCAAGCCGTAGAAGCCTTGCAGCGCCGGATGTTTGGAGGCGGCCTCGCCAACCCACTCCTTGATCACGCGCGGATCGTACGTGCTCTGCGCTCCTTGCACCGCCATGCATGTCAAACGCGTGGAGTTGCGCAGCACCGGATCGGCGTTCTTTGCGTCGGCGAGGTCGTCGTGGAAGCCGAGCCAGAGAGAAGTTCCCGCGCCAGCCGAGCCGCCAGTCGCGCCGAAGCGTTTCGGATCAATGTTCCACTCTTTCGCCTGGTGGCGCGCGAACTGGATCGCGCGGGCACAATCCATGTAATGTGCCGGGAAACTCACTTCGGGGGAGAGCCGATAATTGATGGCCATGACGGAAACCCCGTTCTTCAGCAAGCCGTCGAGCAGGGCAGGGGATAGCGCCTCCTTGCTGCCGGCGCGAAAACCGCCGCCGTGGATGAAGACCACCAGTGGCGTCGGTTTGTCGGACTTGGATTTCCACAGATCGAGTACGTTCCGCTCGTGGGGGCCGTATTTGACATCGGCCAGATCGGGTTTGGGCTTGGTACCGTCGCCGTTGCGGCGGGCCTGGGCTTGCGCGTCAGGCGCGAGATGCGCCAAGCCGAACACTAAAGCGAGAACAAGGCAACGGCGGTCGAGTTTCATGCTTTCTTCCTTTTCTTTTTCGGCGCGGGTGGATTGTCGAGCGCCGCGGCCTTTGGCAGCAGCATTTTCAACTCGGCGATTTGTTTTGCGTATTTGGGGTCCTTGGCGAGATTGTTCCACTCGTGGGCGTCAGCGTCGTGATCGTAAAGTTCCACGCCCGCCTTGCCGCCGCCCCATTCGGTGTAACGCCAGCGCTCGGTGCGCACGCTGTAGCCCATGATGCGCTCCCCGGTTTCATCGTGAAGCACCTGGGTAATCGCGGGCTTGGTCCACGCAGCCTTGGGATTTTGCA
>CAZNOE010001039.1:0-2308 GCA_964574525.1 uncultured Bifidobacteriaceae bacterium | reverse complement strand
AGCGGGAGAAATCCTCCCGCGCAACGTCAACGCGCAGATTGACGGCTTCGCCGCGCGCGACGGGATCATTTACGACCAATACGAAGGCGTTCTCGCCGCGCCGGCGGAAATGGACCCTTTGCCGTTCGAGATTGTGTTGGAGACACCGCACCTCGCGCCGGTGGACAAACAGATCGACTCCCTTGTTGTTGCCATGCAGACGATACTGAGCGAATACCGTCAACTCATGTCCTTTGCCCAAAACATCTGAGGCGGCAAAACCGAAACTGAAAATCTATGAAATGCGCCACGCACAATGTCGAAGCCACCGCCATCTGCGCATATTGCGGCCGGGCGCTGTGCTCCGAATGCAACAAGCCATTGCCCGGGCAACGCATGGTCTGTTCGAGTGACTGCGGGACGGCGCTGTCACGCGCCGACAAAGCGATCCAATTGATTCTTCAGAAAAGCGAGCAGAGCGCCCGGGCCAGCGCCTTCTACTGTTACCTTTGCGGGATTCTTTCAGCCGGCGCCGCCGTTGCAGCGTATTTCTTGTTGCCGTCGCCGTTCTTGATCCTGTTCACGGCCGCGTGTGCATTGGCGTTGCTGATTTCGGGCTTTTGGTATGGCCGGGTCGCCAAGCAGCAGAAACTCGATTAGCAAGCTACTTCACCGCGTCGTAAACCCGCACGTAATCCACTTCGAAGTAATCCGGCAGACTGGCTTTCTTGATGTCGCCGGCCCAATCGCCGATTTCGTTGGTGAGCTTCAGGTATTCGGGCACCTGGCAAACGCCGCCCGCCGAACTGCGCCAGACCTCCTTGCCGTCCACGTAGAATACGTATTCGGTCGGCAACCACAGCAAGCCGTAGGTGTGAAATCCTTCCGTGACTTCCGGCAAAGTGAACTTCGTGCCGGCGGATTTGTGCGCCTTGCCGTAACCATCCCAGTGCAGATTCGCCGTCAATCGCCCGTCGCGCCACGGCATCTCGATGATGTCAATCTCCGTGCCATCGCGCCCGTCGTCGCCGATTTTGTTCACGCCACTGCCCATGATCCAAAACGCGGACCAATGTCCGGGTTCTTTGGGCATCTTACAACGCGCCTCGTAATAGCCGAAAGCGTGCTCGAATTTGTCGCGTGTGTTGACCGCGCCGCACGTGAAACGCTCGCCGTCCTTCTTCGTGCGCAAGAGCAAACTGCCCTTGCCATTCACATAAGCGTCATCCTTGATCCAGTAACCATCGCGGCGTTTCGAGTCGCCGAGACGATTCCATTTGGTCTCGTCAAGTTTCGATCCGTCAAATTCGTCGTGCCAGGCGAGTTTCCACTTTTTGCCGTCGGGAGCAGGCGGAAGAAAAGCCTGATTGGTCTGCGCCGAAGCTGTGCCGTTCGAGATCAGAATGCCGGTGAGGAGAACCCACATGAAAGTCGTTTTCATAAACCCGGTCCAATCGTAGCCGCGCAACGGTAGTGGCGCAAGCCTCCGGTTTGCGTATGTGCCGCCAACCCTCCGGGTTGGTCTCGCCAGTTCCGGTTCACCAAGCCGGAGGCTTGCGCCACTACACTTGCCTTTCCGCCTTTTTTCGCCAAGCTCGCCGCGTTGAAAAATCTCGCGCGCCAAATTCTTCTGCGCAGTCGTTACCCGCTAGCCATCGGTGCGGGACTGCTGCTGGCCGCCGCGTTTCCGAAGATCGGCGTTGCCGGCCTGGCGTGGGTTGCCCCGGCGCTGATCCTGGCCTCGGCGTACGGGAAGACCGGCGCAGACGCCTTTCGCATCGGCTATGTCGCGGGACTGGCCCAATCCCTCGCGTCGCTCTACTGGCTGCTGCTGATTCCGGTCACGGGCTACTCGGTTCTGGGTTGGATTGCTCTCAGCGCGTATTGCGCACTCTATCCCGCGACGTGGGTCTGGCTGTTGGCGAAAGTGTCAGGTGACAAGTGTCAGGTGTCAGGCGTTCCCGACTCGTGGGCCGGGCGAACGCTATGGACCTTGTCGGGCGCGGCGATTTGGGTGGCGCTGGAAATGTTGGTGTCCCGCCTTTTCAGCGGCTTCCCGTGGCTGCTCATCGGCAATTCACAGTTCCAACTGCTGCCGCTCATTCAAATTGCCTCCGTCGCGGGTGTCTATGGCGTCTCATTTCTCGTCGTCTGGGTTTCGCTCTCGTTGTTCTCGGCGGCACTCGCGATTCTGCGCCAGCCAACCAATCGGCAGGCCTGGCTGAGCGAAATCATTTTGCCTTTTGCCGCGCTTGTGGCCGTGTTCGTTTTCGGTTTTGGCAAACTGCGCGAAACGAGCACAGATCAACCGACGCTGCGCGTTACGTTC
>CAZNOE010001038.1:0-2310 GCA_964574525.1 uncultured Bifidobacteriaceae bacterium | reverse complement strand
CACCCATTCCAGACTCCACGGCTACTTCGCTTGCGCTTACCTACGAGACGCTGACTTCGAAAACAACCAGCGATTTTAGTTCAACCGACAAACCGCTTGCCGACTGGAACGGTATTCCCATCATGCCACAGGCAATCGCCGGTCAGCAAGCCAACAAGGGTACGTATACGTTCAAGGTCCCGGTGGACTCGGGAACGATCGAGTCTTACTACAACGACAAGTTGAAATCGCTGGGCTGGAACCTCGCGGACAGCCGATGGCAGGGCATGAAGTTCACCAAAGATAAGAGCGTTTTGTTGGTTACCCTCGCTCCAGCCACCGATATGGAAAGCTGGATTGTGACCCTTGTCCTCGTTCCATAGTTCTGCGGCTGGCGATCATCCTGCTCTGAATATGAACGGGAGCGAGCGGAGCTCTTTAAAGATTCCTGAAGATGTCAGTTCGCATGGCGTCGGAGCGCCTAACAAAGCGTGCAGGCGACTCGGCTACGCCGCTTCAATTCATGGGTGGCTGGCGCAATCCGCCGAGCGCCTAACGCAAACCGTTGGGCGGCTTGTGCTTAGCCTATGAATATTGGTGATTTATGCAGGCTAAAAATCTACTCGCTATTATCAAACGATTGCAGGCGGCAGGTCAGGAATGGAGAACCGTTGACGCAAAAGCCGATTTGATTCTCGACGAAATAGGGGACAAGGCTGAATTTATCAAAGATATTGTTGCTATGGCTAATAATGGCGAGCCAAGTTACATCATCATTGGACTTCATGACAAGACCTTTAAGTCTGTGGGCAAGCTTGTGCACCACTACGACAAGAACACACTAAACCAAATACTTGCTGGCAAAGTTGATCCGCCTGTCACTGTTGGCTATCGGGAGTTCGAATTGAATGGCGACGAGTACGCTGTTGTTGAAGTAAAAGGAAACGATAGGCCCTACATAGTGGCGCAAGATTTGATTCATGGGCCAACCGATCGCAAGCGCTCTCGGATTCACAAAGGAACGATATACATTCGGCATGAAGACCGGACTACTGGTATCAGTCGCACAGAACTGGACAGATTCAGCGAAGCTAAGCAACCGTTTATCGAGGCCTCACTCGAATTGGAAGCCAAGAGGAGAGTACCCAAAGAGAGCTTGCCAATTCTGTTGTATGTCCAAAACAAGAGTCAATTAATGGCTCATAATATTGAAATGCTCCTGTTGTTTTCGGATTGTCATCTAGTTCGATGTCCAAAGGAAAAACACGGCCACGCCGCCGATCATTATGGCAATCTTTATACAGAAACAAGTTTGACGTTTTCAATACCTACTTTGCTTGCGAATGCGGTGTCGGAGCCGTTTCGATTCTCGCTTGTGCCTGATACTGACGAAAGTGGCGAGATATCGCTATCCTTGAAAGGGGGCAATATAAAAACCCGCGAAGTATCCATTAAGTTGAGCAGAGTTGACGAGAATTTTCGAACTTGGTAACGGCCATGCCGCCCAACAACGGCATCAACCCGACTTGCCCCTCGCTGCGCTCGTCGCAAGCGGGTTATGCCCACCGTTGGGCTGCCGATGGCAATCTATAGAATTTTCCACCAAGAGTAAGGTGCTGAGAGAGGGGAATGAGAACTACGAAATGATCGTATCAGCCGGACCCGGAACATCGTCTGGATACGGATGCACCTGGCCTGGGTATCCAAAGAGTGCTAAGCGGACGCCGGATTGTGGTCGTTGGACGCCACTCTCGCGGACGGAACCAACACGCCCTGAGGCTTGGAAGACCTGATTGAGACGGCTGGCACCGCTATCGGAAATATTGATGGCGGCGGAGCCGGAGTTGAAAGTAGCGGACAGAGTCGCAGGCACGTCGAGGCCAATGTCAAAAGTGCCGCGGCCATCTTTGAGCAAAGATGCTGGAGGCGCAGTCGCCTGCAGATCAGAACCGCCTACCCAAACTAGGCCGTGATATGCAAAATACCCGTGTTGTTCAGGCGTGGGGTCCGTCTCTGGCCAACCAGCCTTGGCACCGCAGTTCAGGCAGCCTTTGAAGTATTCGTAAGTGTTGTGCCCACAAGCTGGGCAAGAAACTGACTTCATAACTGTGATTGTAGTCGACAAGCATAGTGTTGTCGAGGCTTTCAGTAAACACTACTATCGGAACGAGCGGGCTGCATGGGTGGAGCATGAAGTTGCATAGCTTAAGGCAACCTAACACGGCATCCAGCCGATTTGCTCCGCTACGCTACGCAAACGGCTGCACCGCGCCGTCGGGCCTTACCCTTGAAGAAACGAGCACAATGTTTCCAACACCTTATCTAGATCCC
>CAZNOE010001037.1:0-2311 GCA_964574525.1 uncultured Bifidobacteriaceae bacterium | reverse complement strand
GTCGTCGAGGACATCGTCATCCAGGACATCGCGCTGACCAAGGAACTCGGACACGCCATTGATGCCAAGATGGTGCAGGAACAGGAAGCCGCGAAGTCCAAGTATCTCCAGCAGCGCGCGCAGATCGAAGCCGACACCGCGGTCATCCAGGCGAAGGGCGAAGCCGAGTCCATCGTCATCCGCGGCCAGGCCTTGAAGGAAAACCCGGCGTTCGTGGATTTGAAGATCGTGGACAAGTGGGACGGCCTCGCGCCGCTGGTCATCGGCAGCGGGGACAATCTCGTTTTCCAACTGCAAGACCTGGAACGCCTCCGCCAACTGAAAACAAATGCCATCCCCACCCCGCAATCCGCGCCCGCCGTTCCGCGGCGCTCCAACGTTCGCTGACGCCATGGACCGATCAACCCTGACCAAGCTTATCGCCGTGGGCGTGGTGGTATTTGTGTTCGTCATCGCGAGTTCCACCAGCACGTATGTCGTTGATCCAGGCACGCGCGGCATCAAGGTCACGCTCGGCAAGGCGGCGGACCGGTTTTTGCCGGAAGGGTTCGGATTCAAAACGCCGTTCATCACGACCATCGTGCCGGTGATCGTGCGGCAGAAGACGCAATCCGTGCGCGCGGAATGTTTTTCCTCCGACTTGCAGCAGGTCATTCTGGATTTGCGCGTGCTCTATCGCGTGCCGGAGGCGTCGGTCGTGCAGATTTACAAGGAGTTCGCCGGCGATCCGTTCGACAGCCTCATCGCGCCGCGCGTGCAGGAGGCGCTCAAGGAAGTCACCGCGATGAAAACCGCCGAGCTGATCGTGAAGGACCGCGAAGAAATCAAACAGAAGGGACTCGCGGCGGCCAAGCTGAAGATCGGCGACATGCTCATGGTCGAGGACATCGTCATCCGCAGCATTGATCTGTCCGCGGAATTGGAGCGCGCCATCGAGGCGAAAATGGTGGCGGAACAACAGGCGGCGCAGGCGCGCTTCACGCAGGTGCAGACGCAGGTGGAAGCCGAGACGGCGGTCATCAAGGCGCGCGGCGAAGCCGAAGCGATCAAGGTGAGAGGCGAGGCACTGAAATTGAATCTCGCGTTCCTCCGATTGCAAATTGTTGAGAAGTGGAATGGCAAATCACCGCTGGTCGTCCCTGCCGGCGTGAATAATACCGGCGCGTCGCTGCTGCTGCCGCTCGGGCCGGCGGATGCCGTAGCTGTTCCATGAGTCTGCATCCACGGGCGAAGGCGGGTTGTCAGGTTCTGGTCTTGCTGGCGGTCGTGGTTGTGCTCGTGCTGTTGTTTCCCCGCGCGTATGCGTTCGTCGAGATGGCCGCGCGTGAGTTGCGTTACTTCTGGTGGCTCATCCTGTTGGTGGCGCTGGCCATCTGGCTGATTTGGGGAATCGGGCGCAAGCCCAAGCCGCCGAAGGAGTAGTGGCACGGGCGTCCCGCCCGTGCGTTTCTAGTTGGGCAACCGTGGCTTCTTTATTGAAACACACGGGCGGGACGCCCGGGCCACTCAATCCCGCTCGGTCTTCAAACCCAGCCGCACAATTCGATCAATCAATTGTGGATAGGACAGATTCGCCTTCGCGGCGGACTGCGCAAAATCTTCGTCTGCGGCGAGGATCGGATTCGGGTTGGCTTCGATGAAATAGACTTCGTTCTTTGGCGTGACGCGCAGATCGAGCCGCGCGTAGCCGTCAATCGTGAGCAGATGATAGATGCGCTTGCAGGTCTGTTCGATACTGCGCACGAGCGCGGGGTCGAGTTCTTCGGCAAACCGGTTCTGCAAGCCCCAGCGCTTGCGATACTCCTCATCCCACTTGGCCTTGAAGGTGGCGATCTTCGGTTCGTCGGGTGGGACTTCCTTGAAGACGAGTTCGCGGATGGGAAAAACCTGAAGGCGATGATTGCCAAGGATGCTCACGTAGAACTCGCGGCCCTCGATGTATTCCTCGGCGATCACGTCCTGGTCGTGCTTCTCGTGGATGAACTGGACACGCTCCTTGAATTGCTCGTCCGTCTCGACAAACGACGCCTGCGAGATGCCGTACGAGGCCTCCTCCTTTAACGGCTTCACGAGAATGGGAAATTTGAGTCGCTTGGGCCGCGCCGTGCGCTTGCCCCGCGGAAAGACAGCAAACTCGGGCACGTGAATGCGATGGTAGCCGAGGATTTTCTTGGAAATGCCCTTCTGCTTGCAGAGCGTCAGCCCAGTGGAGCCGCAGCCGGTGAACGCCAGGCCGTGCATTTCGAGAAACGAAACGATGTTCTGGTCGAACGCGCGGTTGTTCTTGAACTGATCGGCTAGGTTGAAAATG
>CAZNOE010001036.1:0-2311 GCA_964574525.1 uncultured Bifidobacteriaceae bacterium | reverse complement strand
TGGTGCCGCCCGGGGGTGTGGCGGCGATTGCATCGGGGATGTTTGGATACGGAAGTTCGTAGGAGCCATCCTGGAACGGAAACGGATTGGGCCCGGCGAAAGTGTTGGCGCTCTTGAGAGGGGAAAGAAATCTCGCCGGCAATTGCAACATGCCGAAGCCGTAAGTGGGATCTCGTCCAGGCGAGCCGAGGTCCTGAGCCATGCGGAACAGCAAGTCTCGTGTGCCCAACGCGAAAATGCGGTTCGGATTCATGCTGCGGACCATTCCCGCCGCAGCCGCCACGTGCGGCGAGGCTTGCGAAGTGCCGCTCATCGTGCCGTAAGTGCCTCCTGCGGCTGGCGCCGTGTAGTTCGTGGTGAACGTGCTCAAGATACCGCTTCCCGGCGCCGCCAGGCTGATTGGATTGCCGAAATTGCTGTCTATCGCCAGCGAGTCATTTTGCTGGATGTTGCTGACGATGATCGGCCAGGAATGAGCGGCCCAGCCCGCAGACGGGCTGCTGAGGATATTGTTAGTGAAGTTGCCCGCGGCGCAGACAACGATGACGCCGGCGTTTTGCGCGCTGTTCAGCGCATTGCTCATCGCTGCGCTCAGCGGCGCTGACTGGGCAAAACTGCAATTGATGACCGTGGCATTGTTCGCGACTGCGTCATTGATAGCCACGTCCCCCGAACCGATCAGATATACACCAACTCCGGCGCTGTTCGTGCCCCACACCGCGCAGCCCATCGCCATGATGCCGAGTTTGGCAACACCCGCGATACCGATGTTATTGTTCCGAGTGGCGGCCGCAATTCCGGCGACGTGCGTGCCGTGGTCAATGGAAGTGCCGCCGCGCACGTCGCGCTGCGCATCGCCCGTGGGGTTTCCGCCGAAGCCGCGGTTATACACGATGCCGAGATCGGGGTGGGTCAAATCCACACCGGTATCAACGATCGCCACGCGCAGCGTCGTGGTTGCTTGCGGCACATCCCACGCATTGGTGGCGAGAATCCGCGAAGGCCCCCATTGGTTCGCCCACTGGGGGTCGTTTGGAATTTCGGTGACTGGCTCCAGCACGTTGAGACTCGCCCACTCGACATCGGGATGCTGGCGAAGTTCCTCTACGACGACGGCGGCGTCTGCTTCCGGGACGAGCATTGCGGTCAACGAGCGGGCGATGACTGGCACGTCGGCGCTCGTGTGTTTCAGCGCGGCGGGGAGCGGCTCACCGTTCAGCCAGCGTTGGGCGCTGAGATGATTGCCAACGACGCTGGCGATCGCGGGATGAAGCGCGACCAAGTTGGGTGTGACAACCTTTTGTCGCTGGGCATCCGCGCGGGACAACGCGCGGGCCGGCCCGGCCTTGAGACAGAATTCCAGTTCGTCCTTGATGTAAAGTTGCCCGTTCGGGAGCCGACCGAGCACCCGGTCCGCCGCGTCGGCAGCAGCCGTCGCGAGGATCAGAATGAGAATGATTTGTTTCATAGCCGTGTCCTCCGCCGAAGTTTATTGCAGCGTAACGAGCACGAGCACCATGCCCTTGCCTTCCGGCAGCGCGCTCATCGCCTTGCCCAGCACCGCGCCCTGGGCCTTGCCGTAGTCGGTGACTTTCATTGCGTGGCCGGGTGTGTCGGACGTCGTGAGGAGGTCGCCGGCTTTGATTGCACCAAACCCAGCGTCAGCCAGTGCATAAACGCGCCCGGTCAAGGCCACGTTCTCGCCGCCTTCGATGGCGCCCTCCTGGTGGAGGCTGATGCCCGGTTTGATGCCGTTGGCGCCGCTGATGATGCCGGCAACCCGCCGGTCGTACCCGCTCTCGCTGCGCATCAACCGGCCGGGATGCTCATCGTCAATCACCACGACCGAGCCTTTGGGAAGATTGTTCCCTTTCATCGGGAATGGTTCGGCGAGGTCGCAGCCGCCGGTGACAGTCAACACGCAAGTGCGCGTCGTACCTTGGACGTCGAGCTTGGCCTGCGGGTTGATCAGGCTTCCGATGCCGACATTTCCGCTGGGATCAATGACGAGGCGTGTCACATTGGCGGTTTCATCCATGATGCGAAAGTTTCCGGCAGCGGCGGGGAATTGTGGAATGAAATCGCCGGAAATCAGAGCCCATTTGTGTCCACCGGAAAAAAGGTTTTCGATGGCCATACCGACGCCAGCGATCCCTAACCCTGTGATTTTTAGTCCGGAGCTCGGACCAAAGACGTTGGCGATGGTCAGACGCTCCGCGGGAGTCGTCGTGCCGATGCCTACATTGCCCGAATCAATCACCACAAAATCATACAGCGCATTGCTTACTGTCGTGCCGGGATCACTGCCGGT
>CAZNOE010001035.1:0-2312 GCA_964574525.1 uncultured Bifidobacteriaceae bacterium | reverse complement strand
CCCTCGAAATCAAAATCGCCGCCTGATCTCAGGTTACTATGCGGCCACACACCCGGCAGTCACGCGGCAGCGCGTCCCTACCACGCTTGGTAGGGCGGCGCTGCCGCGCCGCCAATCCCCGAATCATACGGAGAATTGACCTCACTCCCGTTCACGCGGCAGAGTCACCACAAACTTTTTCCAGAGTTCAATCTCGACGTAGAGCTCGAGAAAAGTCCCCGGACGCAATTCGTACAGCCCGGTCATGACGTAAGCCTTGTTCGATTTCTCATCGAGCGCGGCGTGAAGCTTGGCGGAAGCGATGATGATTGGCGCGTAAGGGTCGGGCGGCAGTTCGTCCCACCAGCCCACGTGTTTGAACTTTCGCAGATACCACGGCAACGGCCAGTAGCTCTCCGGCGCGATCACTTTCATCACGGTCTCTTGTCCGAGCGGCGCGACGCGAGCGATGGCCTCGACACGATCAACGAGCTTGAGCAGGTCGGGCAACGTCTGCGCATAGACGTATGGATTATTGCGGTCGGAAGCGTAAGTCTGGCTGGCGCTCCATGCTTCCCACGCCAGGTGAGACGTGCCGGCCACGAGCACGGCGACCACGAAGGCCTTGCTCAGCGTTTTCCGGCAAAGCCGGATTAGCGCCGTCGCGCCGATGCCCGCCAGCAGGATCATTCCAAGCAGGAAATTCAATGCACACCACGGCGTCTTGTAGGAGATCAGACTGTAAATGGCCGTCAGGATCACGGTGTAGAACGCAAGAAAGCGGGCAAAGGTCGGATTGGCCAGAATGATCTTATTGCTGAAGAACGCAACCGCCGCGCCCACAGCCGCCAAAACCAAAATGAATGCTTCGCTCCACACCGGTCCTCTCGACTGGTGAAACCACCCGAGGCGTTCGAGATAAAAATACCATGGATGGATGTGCGGTGACTGGCCGCCAGCGCGGCGCAGCCAGGGTAAATAAGTGCGCAACGAATCAATCGGGCCGATCAGGTTCATGAAAAACGAACTGAACAAAATGTGCGAAACCAGTACCGCCACGATCAACGCCAGCGCGACGTGCCGCCACGTTGGAGTCCAGCCTTCAGGCTGTTTCGGGCGCGGGGCACGCTGAAGCGTGGACTCCAACGATGAAGTGCGCCGGACGCGCCACCGGTTCCACCAGACCGTTGCCGCCGCCGCCAATCCCATCGCGGTGACCGAGAAAACGAACGTTTCCTTGGTGGCATACATCAGGCCCAACCCGATGCCGGCAAGCGCGGCCCAACCTGCTTTCCGAGTTTGCCTGTATCGCCATCCCGCCGCCAGCGCGAGCAGTGTGAAGAACACGAGCAACATTTCGTGGATGAAATAGCGGCTGTAAAAAACCATCGCTGGCGACACGGCGGTGAGGATGGCCGCCCACACCGCCGCCAGCCGTCCAAGGCCGTCAGCCAGAAGAAGCAGCAGGAGAATCAAGCCGGTGCCGAATGCCACCGGCACCAGGCGTATCGTGATGGCACCAAGTTGATCGGAATTGCGAGCGGAACTTAACCAAAGAAAAGGCAGCGCGGCGTAGTAGAGAGATGGCCCGTGAAATTCGTCGAGGTCGTAGGTGTAAACTCCCTTTTCCCACAGCGCGCTGAGTTTGACCGCGTTGACCGCTTCATCATTGTGCAGCGGGCGCGTATCGAGCTTGGGACAGCGCAATGCCAGCGCGACGGCGACAGCCAGGAGCAACGCCAGTGCGCTCCATCGGTTCATTTGGCCGGCAGCGCGTAAACCTCAATTTCCTGCCAGCAATTCAACGCGCTCAGGCTGCCGCCCTTGGTGTAGGCGCGAATGTAGCGGGTCTTCACGCCTTTGGCGTCAATGACTTTCCCTTCGTGCGTTTCAAAGTATTCGCGATCCGTTCCTACACCCAGGCCGGAAGAATTGTCCACGTCGTTGTTGAAAACCGTCGTGACGTTGTTCTTGAACTCGGGATCATCGGACACTTGCACAATCGTGTCGTGCATGACTTGGATATATCGGTGGTCGTGCCACATCGCAATGGCGTGAATGGCATAAGCTTCACCGAGATCAATCTGCACCCACTGCGTTCCCTTCTTCATCTCCACGGCGTCGTAGTCGAATGCTTCCTTCTTGCCGTCGGTGACCTGGCTCAATTCGCCGCTGAAGGGTTTGACGCTGCTGGTGACGGATTTGCCGAGCGCGACGTTCTTGACGCCCTTGGCCGTCATGAAGGCGGGGCGCGGCTTGTCGGGCAGCGGATCAAGGTTCGGTCCGGCGGGCAAATCTTCGGGTGTGCCTTTGAGCGTGGGCGCAGGCAACTT
>CAZNOE010001034.1:0-2314 GCA_964574525.1 uncultured Bifidobacteriaceae bacterium | reverse complement strand
CCACCTCGCGCAGTGACGTCGCACCGAGCGCGCGCAACAACGGCCACAGACCGGCCAGCGCGAGAATCAGCAGAGCGCGATTGACGAAACGATGGAACGGTTGATGGGCGAGGCCGGGAAAAGTGTGGGCGACTGCCTGGGCCAGCCAGTAAAGCCACGGCGCAAGCAACGCCCCACCCAGAAACACGACCGCGATGTAAATCCCGAGCGCTCGCAGAGGTCGCATGGCACGGCTATTTCAATTTCTTCACCAGGACCTTGGAGTTCCGCCCGCTTTGGTCATATTTCTCGCGGCGCGCGGGCGGCAAATCGTCGGGCGTCCCTTCGGCGAAGCCGCCCTTCGACTGAAAGTAAGTGAACGCCTGCGTCGAGAGCGTGAGGAGTTCGTTCAAGTTCATCTCGCGCGCCTTGTTTTCGACGAATTGAATCAGCTTGCGGCCGATGCCCTGGTTTTCATGCGAGGGATTGACGTAGAGAGACGCGAGTTCACCTTTGCCGTGATCCGAATAGGCATGAAGCGCCACGCACGCCACCGGGTTCTTATCAATCTCGAAGATGAAATAGTCGCCGAGAGATTTTTCGATGACCGCGCGGGTGCGCTTGACCAGTTCATCGGACTGCACGCCCTTCTGCGTCAACAATTGGATGGCGCGCACGTCCTTTTTCTTGGCCGGACGGATCTGCTGGTACTCGTTGGCGTAGATCAGCGTGCCGATGCCTTCGTTGGAAAAGACCTCGGCGAGCAGGCCCTCATCCACCCGACCGTTGATGATATGAACGCGTTGCACACCCGCCCGGCACGCGGCGGCGGCGTGTTGCGCTTTGGACAAAGTTTCGGCGGCGAATTCGCCTTTGCTTTTTTCCAGCAACGTTTCCAATTCACTGACCAACATCTGACGAATGAGTTTGCCGCGGCAGAACAAGCCGTCCGTCGTCGTGATGAAAATCAGCTTCACGGCTTTGAGTGCCTCGGCGACGGCAACCGCGACGTTGTCCGAATTGACGCGATAGGTTTTGCCGTCGCCGTCAAAACCCAGCGGCGGAATCACGGGCACGATGCCTTGCGCCAGCAAGGTCTGCAAAAGTTCCACGTCCACGCGTTCGACCTTGCCGGTGAGCAGATGGTCCACACCCTGAAGGATGCCCATCGGATGCGCGATGACGGCGTTGGTGCAGGCGGCGCGGATGTCGTTGGCGGAAAGCCCCTCGAGGATTTCGTGCGTAAGGCGATTGGCCCCGGTCAGGGCGAGCTTCAGCGTGGCGGCATCCGTCACGCCGCCGCCGTCCAGGTTGGACGGCTTGATATGTTGTTCGTCAGCAAGCGCCTTGATCTGCGCGGCCGCGCCGTGGACAAGCACGACGCGGATGTTGAGCGAGCGCAGCACCGCGACGTCCAACAGGATATTGGCGAAGTTCTCGTCTGTGACGATCGCGCCGTCAATGCTGATGATGAAGGTCCGCTCGCGGAATTGCGGAATGTATTGCAGGATGCCCCGCAGGTCAGTTGGTTTCACGTTCGCTGGTCGTCGTTTGTTTCGGTCGAGAGATAAGTATTCGGTTCGCGGCTGGTTTCAAATGAATTTCTGCCAACTTGTGCCGCGCTGCTCACGCGAAATTGATGTTGTTCGTAATGCCAGATTCACCCGCTCGCTCGAGAAATCGAGGAACCGAAGCACACTCGGCCAGTCGTGTCCGGCGCCGGATGAGAATGATCATGCCGACATGGGGTTCGGTTCTGGCGAGCCGCAGAAAATCCCGGCGGTTGCAGGTGATAACCACCCTCTGCCCCTTAACCGCGTGTCGAAGCGCCGGCAGATCATCCGTCGTCTCGGGTAATACCTCGTCGAGAACTTGAAGGTCATGCCCTTTCAACCGCAACATGCGCGCGAGTTCGACGGGCACGTCGTGATCGAGAAAGAATCTCACGCGTTAGGGTCAGTCATCTGCTCGGCGACCAGAAGATTGATTTCGTCGCGATGATCCTCGTAGTAGGCCAGGCACTCGTAAACTTGGGCCTTCGTCAAATCCGGGAAGCAAGTGACAAGAATGCTGTCCACCGTCTCGCCGTTTTGGAGCAAGCCAACGACATCATGCACGCCGATGCGCGTGCCTTCGACAATCGCATTCCCACCACGCACGCCGGGGATGCGCGTGATATACTTGTAGCCTTCCGTGACTGTTGCCATATGCGAACGCTTATAACACGCGAGCCGGTCGAATGCAAACTCAGTCGCACCGCGACAACTCAGTCGCGCACGGTCCGAGTTGACTCATATTAAATGTTACCGGGACGGGGAGGTGGACGAGGGGTCCG
>CAZNOE010001033.1:0-2315 GCA_964574525.1 uncultured Bifidobacteriaceae bacterium | reverse complement strand
AGGTCATCCACCAGCGTGCCCGACCAGTCGAAGATGATGTTGCGAATCACGGGCGGAGTGTAAGCGGCTTAAGCGGGCAGGCAATCTTCCGTTCTGAGCATCAACTGTCTGCGAAAAGAAGAAGGGCGCGATTTTTCATCCGGCCCAACCTGAGAACAAAATCTTTCCTCCGAGATGCACCATGTTAGGTGCTGAGCGCGTGGCTCGACCACATTCCAGGCACTTGATGACGCAGCCGCCATGCCTTGAACGCCTGCAGCAGTTCCTCCAGTTCGATCATGGCGGCGCGCACCTCCTGCTGATCGTCCTTCAGGCCTCCCGGCTGATAATCGGGAATCGCATCCTGGTCCTTGCGCACGTAAGCCAGCACGCGCAGCAGGCGTTCCCGCTCCGCCCGGCTGCCTGCGCGGAAGGAACCCTCCTCGGTTGCCAGGAGCAGCGCGGCAAACAACCGGCAGTTCTGTTCGATGAATAGACTGCTCAGATCGCCTCCCGCCAATCCTCTCAGCTTCCGGTGAAAGTCCGGTGGCAGGCACCCGCGGGCCAGTGCCTCGCGCAACGCCTCCACTTCATGTGCAGTGATCCATTGCAACAATGCCGCTGGTGACACCAATGTCAGTGCGGGTGACGCTCCCCGGCTCTCGCGAACCGGCGCTGTCGCGCCGTCTGTATAGTTTTCCATAGCGCGGCCATGTTAGAGGCGCGCCGGGCGCCTTGTGGATTACAAATTGGCGCGGGCTTTATCATCTCTTTGCGCGCGCAACGGCTTGGGAGGGCGAGTCTCCGGACGAGCCGCTACTTTCCGAAGATTCATGTTGCAACCCCCGCAAGTGTGCTATGGTGCCTTGGGTTTTCATGAACACTCAAACCGTCATCCAGGCGCCACAAGCGCTGCCATTGCTGGCGGTCGTTTTGAATCCCTTGCTTCTGCCAGAAACCAGTTCGGTCACGCTCACGGCTGATTCTGGCGACCTTGCGCCGGAGGAGTTGAATCTTCGCGCCACGCAAATTACTGGTGTCCTCAAAGAGATTCTGGAGCAAAGGGGTTATCCTCACGGCGGCCTCAATGAGTGAATGACCATTGGGAAAGCGTTCCCCACCCTGCCGCGGCGGAGCGCGGGGAACTGACGCGCATTGCCTGCTTAGCCAGTCGCAGCGCGACGACCCTGCCTGTTTGGATACGTCGGCCTTGAGCGACCAACAACTTTTTCTTTACAAGGTTCGTTGCCAAATCAAAGTCAAGCCGTTCGCCCGACAAACATTTTGCGCATGAAAACGCCCACACGCTTTTGGCTGGTCCTGATTCTAGCAGCTTCCACCGCCCCGTGTCCGCTCCCCGCCCAACCGGTGCAGACGACCGCACAGAAAGCAAATCTTCCCTCGTTCGCGGAGGCGATGTCTTCGCCGCGCGACCTTTACGGAGAAGCGGCGATGCGCCAACCGAACGGTCCGAGTTACGAATTCTTCGCGTCACTGCTGCCGCCGCCGCGGTACGTGAACGCGGATTTTCTGTACTACCCCATCGTGCTCAGCGCGCCGAACGCGAAGGTGAAGGCACGGCTCATTTCCAACGGCAGCGGTGTGAATCTCAGCGGCGGCTCGCGGAGTTGGACCGATATCGGCACGCCGGTGCGATTTCGCGTCGGGCCGGATGAGTATCTTTTCGGCAGTCTGCGCGACCGCACGACTGAGCCCGTGCTGGCTGAAGGCTGGCTGCCGATTGTGGAGATTCGTTACTCCCACCGTTCACCGGTGCAATCGGGCGGCGTGGTGCCGCTCGACCAACCCAAGCACGTTCATCCGGCGGAGATTTACCGGCAGGAAGCATTTGTGGCGACGGACGCGGCATTTGCCACCAACGCTGTGGTGTTCGTGAAGTTTGATCTCTCGCAGGGCACGAATGGTTATGTGGCGGTGGACGTGGATTCAAAATCGAGCCTTCAGTTCGCTGATGGGCGTTTGACTGATGACGAAGGCCGGGTGCTTGCCCTCTTCGATAAGGCATGGAAGTGGGAACGCGGCCTGGCCGTGACGCGGCTCAAGCCCGGCACGATCGCGACACTGGCGATTCCCACAAAGCCTTTCGATGCCGGCACGCAGTTCAAAATGAGCGAGCAGGTTTACGCGGCACAGCGGGAGACGTGCGCGCAGACTTGGCGGAATGTTTTGGCGCAAGGCATGAACGTCGAGACGCCCGAGCCGGTCGTGAACAACGCCTGGCGGCATCTCATCTGCCAGAACTTCGAATTGATCAACGGCGACCGCATCCATTACAGCGCCGGCAACCAATACGATGCGCTTTACGAATCGGAAGG
>CAZNOE010001032.1:0-2318 GCA_964574525.1 uncultured Bifidobacteriaceae bacterium | reverse complement strand
CGGCCGCGAGGGTCCGGACATCCGCGTGCCATTGGCCGCTGCGGAGATACCAGCCAACGCGGACGTTCGTCCCCTGAACTCCATCTGAGACCTTGGGCACGAGGCGATTGAAAGCAGCCGAAGCCAGCGTCAGTCCCAGCAGCAGCATGAGACACGGCAGACCCATACAGCGAATGCGGGCGTGTTCGGTGTTTGTGTGTAGTTCAGCAGAGTGTTCAGACATAAATCGTTTCTCCGGTATTCTTGTTGGGTTCACAGCGCGGTCAGTTCTTATGACACACGATACGGGTGGTTTGTTTCAACGATTCTAAAATTGGTTGCCCTTTCGATGAACCACCCAAAGATTCGGGAAGGACAAAGATGGGAAACTCCATCCCGATCATGCCCGGATTGGATTGCGGCGCGCGCAACAGCCAATTCTCGATATTCGCTTCCATTCGTTCGCCGACCGGTCCGACGAACTTGAACTGCGCCGCCGGCATGGAATCAAAAGCCAAGGCAACGCCGGAGTCCGCCGCGGGCACTGTTGTAACAGCGGGCAACAGGAGGATGAACGCCACAAGCCTGGGTTTCACGGCGATCACGGCATCTCCACCCGGTAACGGTAGTAATCGGCAATCATCCATTCCTTTTCGCTCTTCTCGCCGTAACGGCTCAGGAAGATCACCACATCGCCGGTCTCGCGGTCCTGGTAGAAGCGGAAATTCGACATCTGCACGCGCGGCGAGTCGTTGAAGGTCCGCTCGTCCACGGCGAAGATTGTTTCGCGTTTGAGCGCGAACGGTTCCTCCTGCACTTCGACGAGACAGAGCGGCGAGCGCGGCCAGTTTCCGCTGGGCCGTTCGCCACGCAGGGCAAGATTACCGAGCCAATAAAGCCTGCTGTTTTTGACGGAACGGAAAAATGCGGAGCCGTTGGCGCCGGATTCGATCGGATCGCCACCGGTCGCCGGCAATGGCCCGGGCGCTGACCAGGTTTCGCCGTCGTTGCGTGAGAAACTGAGCCACTTGTAGCCGGGCAGGTCGGGAAAAGCGCTATTATCTCCGCGGCAAACAGCGGCGATGCGTCCATCGGACAATTCGGTGATGGCGTTTTCGTCCAGTCCGCGTGAACTGCGCCCGGGTTCGATGTTGAGGGGCTTGCCGAGATGAAATGTCAGGTCACGACCGCTTGTCCATTCGCCAATCACCGTTACGGCTTCGTCCACAGGCGCCCAGGTTTTTTGGTAGTGAATCGCCTTGCCCGTGACGTCCACGGTTTTTCTCATGCCGGGAAAGAGCAAATGGCCGCGCGCGGTTTTGAGCGGGAACGAAAAGCTCATGGCCGGCGTGCGATGGCCGGGGAATTTCAACTCGCGCCGCTCCGTCCACTTGCGTTTCGCCGGATCGTAGATGTTCAGTTCCAGACCGTAATCGGTGTCCACGTTCAGTTTGTCCTTCGGGTAAAGCGTATGATCAATCAGCACGATGAGTCTCTGTTGGTCCGGATCAAAGAACGCGGCCGGTTCGGCGTAGCGCATGCGGCCTTCGGGCACGACGCTGCTTTTCCAACGAATCTCCGGCTTGGTCCACGTGCGGCCATTGTCGGTGCTGATCTGGATCGCGTAATCGTCGTAACCATCGGAATAATCCTCGCGGCCGAAGCAGTGCATGAGCACGGGCTTGTGCCTGCTGATGTAGGTGATGAACCCGGTGACAACGGGCCGCCCGTTGTCGTGGCGAAGGAAAACTTCCTTCGACAGGAGCTTGGGCAGAATGCGAACCGGGTTGGCGGGCGAAGAAGCTCCTGGCTTGCTGACCGGTTCCATCGCGCCGTCCAAGTGGAGCAACGGCGCCGCGAACAGGAGCAACCCGATGATGCGAGCTGGTGTCGTGCGCATGTTGGCGAATGAGTGCAGCAGCGAGTATCGGGTCCGCACGAGGAGAGTCAAGCGGCTCGAACCAATCCTCATGCCCCCGGCAGCGCGCAGTGAACTTTTGGTTTTCGCGAGCGCAGGCCTACGGCTTGCCTTTTTCGGCCGCACGGGAATGAACGGGGGCGGATGATTTTCCATTCTCCCAGAGTTCGATCGCTCGCATGACGCGCAACGGGTGATCGGTCTGGATCAGATCAATGCCCCACTCCATCGCTTGGTGATAGTCACCGATGGTCTCATGCGCGCCGAGCGCGTCGGAGAAAACGAGAATGCCGTGCGCGTGACAACGGGCGATGAGTTCCTTTGATAGAATCTTCCACGAGGCGTCCACGGCGTACGGTTTTAATTTGGCGGCCAGTCCGTCCAGTTGCTCTGGCGCGCCAAGCGGCGGCAGCGCGCGGAT
>CAZNOE010001031.1:1398-2319 GCA_964574525.1 uncultured Bifidobacteriaceae bacterium | reverse complement strand
CTCGGTCACGCCGGAATTGATTACCTGAAAACCCGGGGAATGCAAACTGTCATCGCCGCATGCGAAGTCACGGGATGATCCGGACGCGATAGAGCCGGTTGCTCGGAGTCAGCGCGTCCAATTTGCTGGCCGTGTTGCTGACTCCGATTACGTCGCCGGGGAGAGCGGTCCAGTTGGAAGGGGCCAGGTTTGGATTGAACTCCACGCGGTAGGTCGCATTTGATACTGCGGTCCAGGTGAGCTTGAAGTCGGTCCCGGAAATCTCGGGCGGCAACAGCATTGGCCGGGGAATGGTGGTGAAGACATCGGTGACGCGGACGATCACCGAGTTGGCGGTGTTGCTCAACTGCATGGTGACCGTGTTCGACGGGAAAAAGAAATTCGCGAACGCGCCATTGCGCGTGCCGGCGGTCAGGACGGTGAAGGTATCGTTGAGCGCGGGAGAAAATCCGTTGATCAAATCCACACTGAGCGCGCCGTTCAACGTCACCGTGCCTGCGACTTGAAGTTGTCCATAGCCCGTGCCCGGCGTCGTGCCGCCGAGGGCGCAGTTGAGCAACGCGTTGGATGAAGAAGCGTAGCCGTTGTTCGCCACCACGATGCCGCTGCGGATGTCCACCATGCCGTAGTTGTTGAAGCCTACGTTGCCAGCGACGGTCATCGTCCCCGCGTTGGCCGACTTGCGGAAGGTGCCGGCGTTGTCAAACCGGCCACCGCCGGCACCAGAAACGAAAGAAGCCGCGTTTTGGGCGTGGAACAACGCTCCCGCGCGGTTGGTGATGACTGTGTTATTCACATTGATGTTTCCGGCGCCGGTCCAGAGCATGGTCCCGCCGTTCTCCAAAGCCCGGCTGGTCAGGGTGATCACGCTCGGGACGGCGGCGTTCAGCGTGGCTCCGACAGGAATGATCGTCCGCCCGC
>CAZNOE010001031.1:0-1388 GCA_964574525.1 uncultured Bifidobacteriaceae bacterium | reverse complement strand
CGCTCATCGTTCCCCCGGTCCAATTCATCACGTTGCTCACCGTCACCGTACCGCTGCCGTCCAGCGTGCCGTCGTTCAGGTCCAGGTTCTCCACCAACAGGTTCGTGTTCCCGGTGACCGTGGCACTGGGACCATTGATCCTGTGAAGCCCGGCACCGTTGAGTTGCGCGCCGGGATTTAGCGTGAACGGGCCGCTGGTCCATTCCACCAGGGCCGTGGCAGGCGTCGTGAACGGGCCGCTGGCCGAACCGCCTCCTGCCAGGCGGTTGGTGGTTCCCGCCGAAAGATTGACTGCACCGTTATTGAGAAAGCTCCCATTGCACAGCAGCGTGCCCGTCTGAATCTCCGCGGTGTTGTAGTTGTTGAAGCTGATGCTGCCGCCGACGCTCGTCGTCCCGGCGCTGATGGACTTGCGGAACGTCCCGGCATTGTCGAACCGGCTGACACCCGAGCCGACATTGAGAGAGGCCGCGTTTTGGGCATGGAACAATGCCCCCGCGCGGTTGGTGATGACCGTGTTGTTCAAAGTGATGTTCCCGGCGCCCGTCCAGAGTATGGTCCCTGCGTTTTCCAAATTGCGACTGGTCAGAATGACCCCGCTGGGGATGGCGACGTTGAGCGTTGCTCCCGCGGAAATGATCGTCCGCCCGCTGCCGCTCAGCGTTCCGGCGATCCAAGTGGACGCGCCGTATAACGTAAGGTCGCTGCCGCCGCTGAGGGTCGGACCGCCGCCGGAGTTGCCCAGGGTGAGACCGAGACACACCGCCGGACTGCTCAGGGTGATGGTGGCCGCCGTGTTGGTGATGAACGCATTGTCATTCGCGGCAGGAACAAAGTTTGGACTCCAGTTCGAGGCGACATTCCAATCACCGCCGCCGAGATTCGTCCACACCAGCTCCAGCGAATTGAAGTGGGCGCGCACGGTTTTGTTGGTGGTCATGGTCAGGGTGATGGGATTGCTGCGCGTGTTGGTGTCCCCGGTCCAGGCGTGAAAGGCGTGAGGGGCGAAGGGCGTTGCCGTCAGAGTCACCGTTTGGCCGTTCGTGTAGCTCAAGCGGCCCGACGGATTTGCAGTCCACACTCCGCCATCCTCGCTCTGGACCGTGAGTTGGAAGAAGGCTGAGGCGCTGTTCGTCGGATTGGTGTTATCGAAATATTCAGTCAAATTGGAAACGCCATCGCCATCTAAGTCGGCGGTGGCGGTGTTGGTGAGGTTGCCAAAGTAAGCCAATTCCCACGAGTCGGGCAGGCCGTCGGCATCGCTATCAATCATCAACAGCGCGGGGGCGCTGGTGACGCTGCCGGAGGCATTGGTGAGGACGACGCGATACTCGCCTTCGTTGTTCGTGCTGACGTTTTGCAGGAGCAAGGCGTCGTTGGTCGCGCCG
>CAZNOE010001030.1:0-2320 GCA_964574525.1 uncultured Bifidobacteriaceae bacterium | reverse complement strand
CCCATAATAAACCGGCGGCGGGCAAGTAACCACGACGCGTGGCGCGCAGACCGGCGGGCAAACCACCACGGGCGGCGGACAATACGGTGCCGGATGACCGACGATAAACCTCGGCAGGGGAAGCGGGATTCCGATCCTTATATCAATCCCCGCCTGGGAAACCGCCACACCACCCACCAGAACGGCCGCTGCTAACATAAGTTTTTTCATACGCAAGATGAGACGAATGCGCTTCCCGACTCTTCGCAGCCTTCAAATGATTTTGCACTTTTTGTTTTGAATATTTGAAACGCTGCGGCGTCTTTGCGCCCTCCTCGTTCGCAACCGACTCGAAACTGCCCTACAGTTTTTCTTCCAACATCCGCCCAACCAGCATCTCCAGCGCCCCGCGGGCTTCCGTCAGTCGCAAATTCCCCCGCTTGTCCACCAGCCACATCGTCGGAATGCTGAAGATGCCGTACTGCACGGCAAACTTGTTCTCCCAACCCTTCCCGTCGAAATACTGCGGCCACGGAATTTCCTTCTCCTTGACGAAACGACGCACGGCCGATTCCTTGTCATCGAGGTTGATGGCCACCACTTCAAACCCGCGCTCATGGAACTTCTCGTAAGCCGCCTTCACCCTCGGCATCTCGGCCACGCACGGCCCGCACGTCGTGGACCAAAACTCCACCAACACCACCTTGCCCTTGAGGCTGGCCAGGTCCACCTCCCGTCCGTCCAGCGCGGTGAAGCGAATATCCAGCGGCTTGCCGGTTTCATACGGCCTCGTGCCTTCGAGGATGTGCTTCGCGAGCGATTTCGCTCCCGGCGGCGCACCCTCGGCATTGATGATCTCGGTGGCAATCTGCTTTTGTTGTTCGGGCTTGGACCGCTGTGCCACGGCGGCGAGCATCGTGAAAATCATTCCGTTCGTTGGAAATTGCTTCAATGCCGCCCGCGCCGATTCCACTCCCGCGGCTTCAAACTCCTCATGCAGCTTGCTGATTCCTTCAGTGAACAGCCGCATCCCCACTTTCTTCGAGAAAACTGCGTTGCCCGAAAACAACAATACCCCCACCCGCTGATCCTCCGGGATTGTCTTGTCCGCCAGCGTGGCGGCAACGAACTCTCTGATCTGCCCTTCTGCCGTCGGATCACCCGCCGCGACCGCGTGCGTCAGCGCATGAACCACGGTGATGCGCGCATCGCCGACGTTTTCGTTCGTGGGAAATCGCTCAACGAACTCCCGCGCCTTGCTGGCGAACGATATCGCTGCCTCGCGCACCTTTTTCTGAAACTCGGCGACCTCTTCCGGCTTCGGCTGGCTTGAGCGCCAACCGTCCGGCGGCCTCAACGCCTGATGCACCTTTTCCACTTCCTTCCAGGCCGCCGCGGGATCGTCGGGAAGATCGTAGGCCCGCGCCCCCAAGCTGGCGCAAGTCAGGGACAGAATGGTGAGATACGAGGGAAAGGTTCTCATGTGCACGGATCGCATCCTCGCTTTCAAGATCGTGAACGGGGAGAGCAATTCTCCCCCACGCACGTTATCCCATCCATCATTTCAACTCCTTCAACCGGATGCGGCGATACTCCATCTGCCCGCGATCCCCTTCGAGGCCGATGGGCCCGGTCTCCGGAACCTTCATCGCCGCCTCCAGCACCTCGCCGTTGCACGTGCAATGCGCCACGCCATTCGTCACGGTCACTTCGATTTCATTCCAATCCTGCGGTTTGTATTTCTTCAAGTCCTTGTACGGTCCGGCCACAGGATAATCGCGACACTGCAGTTGCGGCTTGCGGATGAAGATGCCGCTGTCCGCGTTCACCGCGGCGCGGAACTCCAGCTTGAGATTGAAATCCTTCGGGAACTTCTGCGTGGTCCACAATATCTGCATCAGCCGCGGTTCTCGCGGATGCACAGTGAGAATGCCGTCCTTGCCCGAGTAACGGCCGTCATTGCTCTGGGTTTTGCCGTCGAAATTGTTCGTCTGATAACCCCAGCCCGTGAGGTCTTTGCCGTTGAACAAACTGATGTAGCCGGGTTCGGGCTTGAAATCATCGGCGCGCGCCATCGTCAAGGCGAGCAGGCCGACGGACAATGCAACGATGCGGACAGAAAGAAGGCGTATTGAGTTCATAGTATTTGGAATTGGGTCCGATGAGTGTGCGTGCGAGTCGGTTCAATGACAAGCCGGAACGTTGCAACGCCCGCCCGATTGGCGCATCTCATTTCTTGAGGGTATCCCGCAATTGCGAACTTCTGTGTCCTGTAGCCGTTTCATTAACACCCTGCTAAAGCCATTGGTATCTACACAAGTTTTGAGTTGTCGAGGTTGGG
>CAZNOE010001029.1:0-2324 GCA_964574525.1 uncultured Bifidobacteriaceae bacterium | reverse complement strand
TATTCGCCCTGTTTCGCCGGCTCGGAAATTTTTCCGCGCTCCAGGCTCTCCGCCAGCAGCCGCACCGACGCGATGGGCGCGCGCAATTCGTGCGACACGCTGGAAACGAAATTGCTTTTCATGTCACCGAGTTGTTGTTGGCGGCGAAACGCCAGCCAGACCGCGAACAATCCGGCCAAAGCCGCCCCAGCCGAGACGGTGATGAGCGACCCAAACAGATACGTGCGGGAGGTCTGGTGTTGGAACAAGGCCGCCGGGTTGATCAGATAGACGCTCACTCGTAGTAACTCGCTGCCACCTTCTGATTTCACCGCGGATGCGAGGGTTTGTTGGCCGCCTTTGACGACACTGTGAAGATTTCTCCCGGCTACTTCGATGCTGACGCCAAAGTATTCGGGGATGTGTTTCACCCCAGCCACCAACGCATTCAGCGCTGAACCGAGTTCCGATTCGCTGCGGCAGACAAACCAATGCCCGGTCGCGGTCTCATCTGTGTGGACAGCCAGCCAAGCCCGGTCCGCGGAAGAAGGATGAGCGGCCAGGTTGATAACGGTTTCGGCCGACAACGCTTTCAAGGCCACCGGCGTGTCGGATCTGTCGAACCAGAAGAATTCTGAAGCGAAGACTGTTGGCGCCGTATGCTCGCGCAGATGAGGGGCGGCTGCTGAAAACAATTCGCGGCGCCGCTCGTGGTCTTCCCAAACGCGTTGCCAGTTGCGAATGGCCTCCTGCATTTCGGGCGATCGCCCCATATACCTTGCCCACACTTCAGTCGCTACGGGCCCCTCCGGTTTTTCCGGTGCCCACCTCTCCTGAATATCGCGCAACAGATAGGACGAGAGCGGTGTGGGATGGTAAACCAGATTGGAGCACAGCGTATCCAAGGATACAAAGTGCTCCAGCGTGAAAGAAAGCTTTGGTTCAATCATGTTCCGATTTCGCGCCGGGCGAACGTCGTATCGTGGCTGGTTGCCGTGCGGTAGAAGCTCAAACAACTTTAACTGCGCGAGTGGCTGCAGCGGCAGCCCGCTTTCGCCCACTGCATTTGGATGTTCCTTTGCGACGGCATCAAAAGCTGCTGCGGCTTCAGAAAGGTTTCCTTCCCGCGCGAGCAACAAGCCCCGGCCATAACTCGCGGTGGCGGCAAAATTTTCCGGCGGACGGGAGTCAACAAAAGTCTTGAAAGTATCCGCAAGCGCCTCCGGGTCTTCTGCATTGGCCTGCGGACGTTGCAGCTTCAACCAAAGCCGCACCTGCTCGGGATTCAGCGTAACCAGGTCAAACGGCTTCGGTGTTGGAACGGGCACGCGCGGCGGCGGAAAGACCAACTCCCCGTTCCGACCTACTTGGAGAGAAAACTGGTTCGCGTTGCCGGGGTTTGTGGCGGTCAGTTCATTCCAGATTCTGGAAACAAGCTCGTCCGCGATTGCTTGGGCGCGCTCCGCAGCATCATGCTGCGCGATGATCTTGTCCTGCCGCAACGAGAGCCATCCGACCGCGGCCAGCACGATTACCGGCAGGAGGATGAGCGCAGCCTGCCAATAGAAAGTTGGCTTGGATTGGGAGTGGGCGCGAGCCATGTCAGTTCTTTATGTCGCGGAGCCTATGCGGACGGCAAGGCGCAGTTGTCACGGTTTTGCAAAATCCTTGGGAACGCCGGCAGGGGTGCCGGCGCTCCAGGACGGGCCTTGCCTCTATTTAGAATAATTCCAAATATTGACCTGCGCTCCGCCGTCCGTTAAATTCCCTCATTCCGATGAACTTGGTGGAGAACAAAAAGTTTGAGCGCGAGTTGGGCGAACGCCTGGCGACGAGCGGGTTCCGCTTTACCCCGCAGCGGCGGCACGTGTACGACCTGTTGCTCCAGAAGCTCGATCATCCGACGGCGGAGGATGTGTTCATCCGGGCCAAGCGCCAGATGCCGGATATGTCGCACGCGACGGTCTATAACTCTCTGGACGCACTGGTGCAGTGCGGGCTGGTGCGCAAGGTTCAGTTGGAGCGCAGCGCGACGCGCTTTTGCCCGAACATGGAAGAGCACTGCCATTACTACTGCAACGAGTGCGGGGCGGTGTTCGACGTGGCGCTGCCGGCGGATACGGCGATCATGCCGCGTCTCAAAGGCTTCAAAGTGGACCATTACGATATTGCCGTTCACGGCGCGTGCGCTGACTGCGTGAAGGGGAAGAAATGACTGAGAGCACTTTCATTAACACCCCGCTTCAGCGGGGTGGCGGAGTCACAAACGAATGGAGGAACCGTTTCAACGGTTTTTCACGGGCGACAGAAACCGTTAAAACGGTTGCCGTTCACTACCGGATGCT
>CAZNOE010001028.1:0-2329 GCA_964574525.1 uncultured Bifidobacteriaceae bacterium | reverse complement strand
TGCCGTGCAGCACCGGCGACGCCGCGGAGCCCCAGCCGTAGCGCGTCTTCACGGGCGGCCAGTTCGTGGACCAAAGCCGCTTGCCCGCCATGTCGTAACAGAACAGGCCGACGTTGCTGAAGTAGGCGTACACACGCTCGCCGTCCGTGACTGGCGTTTCGGAGGCGTAGGTGTTCTTCACGTGCAACCGGTTCGGAGGCGTTCCGGAGTGCGCTTCTTGTCGCCACAACTCGCGGCCCGAGTTGAGATCGAAACACAGCACGACCCAGTGATGCGTGTCTTTGGGTATTTCTTTGCGCTCGCCGCCGAAGTAAAGCCCCTTCTTCGGCTGCTCCATTTCTCCTTCGCTGACAACCGTCGTGACGAACACGCGGTCGCCCCAAACGATGGGCGATGACCAGCCGCGTCCCGCAATATCAACTTTCCACGCGACGTTTTCGTTCGTGCTCCAGCGGTCGGGCAGGCCGGGGTTGTCCGCGACTCCCAGCGATCCGGGACCGCGGAACTGCGGCCAGTTTGCGGTTGCCTCAGCGCCAAGCCCGGTACTGGTCAACAGCACGAACACGAAACCGGCAACGATCAGATCTGGTCTGCAGCCGCGATGCGCACTTGGAAAACTAAAATTCGTCCGGATAGGATTCATCGGCGGAGTCTTGTCAACTTAGGGCCAGCCGGCAAGACAAACGACCTGTCAGCACAGCAAAATCAGTGGCGATACCAACCGTTGACTTCCCGGCGCGCCGGGTGTTCACTCTCCGTGCCCCCGCCGGGGTTACTTTCGAACTAATAACCATCAACCAAGAAACATTATGCAACGAACGCTCAAATCCATTACTCAATTGGCAGTGTGTCTCGTCCTCACGCTCGGCTTCACGGCCAGCGCCGAGGAGAAAAAGATTGATCCCACGGGAACGTGGAAATCCAGTTACACCAACCAGGACGGACAGGTCCGCGAGAGCACCGTGAAGCTCAAGGTCGAAGGCGAGAAACTGACCGGCACTGTCTCCGGCCGAAACAACGACACCGCCATCGAGCAGGGCAAAATCACGGGCGATGAAATCTCCTTTCAGGTGACGCGCGAGTTCAACGGGAACAAGGTCGTCATCAAATACAGCGGCAAAGTCAGCGGCGATACCATCAAAGGCAAATCGGAATCGCAACGGGACGGCCAGCCGCAGACGCGCGATTGGGTGGCGAAAAAAGACCCTGCGGCCAAGTAAGCTTGGTTACCGCATGTTCCTGGTCTGGGATACTCACGCTCGCTGCCACTGGCGGCGGGCGTGACGCATTTGCGTCCAAAAGCTCTCCGCCCGTGCCCGAACTTCCTGTTGCCAAACGGCGATTGATCCTTAACCTAAAGGCAGACCAATTATGAAAATCACGAACCGCACCTACACACCTTTCTCCCCGTCACGACTCGCCGGTTTGTTCGCCCTCGCGGCGGCTTGTTTGCTCACCGGCTGCTCCGATCCGTCGGACAAGGTTTCCAAAACAACCGCCACTGAGGCGAAGCAAGCCGCGAAGCCTGCGTCCGCTGCCAAGGACTACATCATTCGTGCCGAGTCCACGATTGGCTTTGTCGGCTCGAAGGTCACGGGCAAGCATAACGGCGGATTCAAGAAATTTGCCGGGAAGGTAAGCGCCGCCGAGGGCAAAGTCGCTGCGGCCGAGGTCAAGATCGCCATGAATTCCACTTGGGCCGACAACGACCGGGTCACCGGCCATCTGAAGAGCCCGGACTTTTTTGACATCGCAAGATTTCCAACCGCCACTTTCACGATTACGGATATCCAGTCCAACGCGACAAACAAAACCGTCACGGGCAATCTCGATCTCCACGGCGTGACCAAGAGCATTACGTTCCCGGCGGACATTCAGATCGCCGCTGACGCGGTCACCGTGAAGGCCCAGTTCGCGATCAACCGCCGCGATTTCAACATCAACTATTCCGGCAAAGCCAACGACCTCATTCGCGACAACGTCGTGCTGAAGCTCGACGTCAAAGCGACGCCCGGTGAAGCGCGCCCCGAAGATCAACTGCCCAACTAAGTCACGGGTAGTTCGTGAATCGCGGATTTGCTCTCAGCCTGTGAGCCACGACCGCTTTGACTAACTCACTCTGCTCCGCCGCAACCGCCGCGAAAAGGGCTTGGCACTTGGCCGGGATGGACTCATGATCGGCTCATGAAGACCTCCGTGGCGAACCGACCCGGAACGCCCGCACAATCATCCGGGAAAAAATCAAAAGCAGCGCCAGTCGGCAAAATTCATCCGGTGGTGATCTACCCGTTCCGCGAACCGGAGGACCACTCGGACCTTGAACAGCTTT
>CAZNOE010001027.1:0-2334 GCA_964574525.1 uncultured Bifidobacteriaceae bacterium | reverse complement strand
GAGCAACCGGCATCGGCTGTTTCTTCGACGATCCCGTGCATGAATTGATGGGCCTGCCTGTGCTGGGCACGCAGACCGGCCTCCCGGACGACGCTTTCCAAAGCCTTTACCATTTCACCGTGGGTGGCCCTCGGGAAGACGCGCGGCTCGCGACCCGCGCAGCCTACCACCACTTGGAAGCACCGTCTCGTTAGCCTTCAAGCATGGAACATCCCACCTGTGTCGGACGGTCACTCATCGCGCAAATCGTCTCGATTCACAGCGGCCTTCGGCAACGCAGGCCGCTTATCCCTGCTGGCCAAACGCCAGAATCCCGCGCAAGATCACGGCCTATGACGAGCTCCTCCGAAACGGTCAGTAGCCTTGCGATGCTTCGTGTTCATGCGGAACATGGACAGGATTATTTTGATTACCTCGTGCCGTTCGTAACCTATGTCCTCCGAAAGGAGAAACCTGATAAGGTCACCGATGTCCAAACTCAGGGTTTTCTTCGGAAGGAATTCGGGCTTGCGATTCCCCAGCATGCTTGTGGTTTCGTATTGCGGCGGCTTGCTAAGCGCCGTGTTTTGCAGCGTGAACATGGTGTTTATCGAGTAGTTGGTGAACTCAAAGATTACAAGGTGGAAGAGCGCCGATCTGCGGCGCGGCGAGAACAGCAAGCCGTAGTGAACAATTTAGTAGAGCATGCTACCGAAAAGCACGGACTGACTTGGACAGCGCAAGAAGCAGACGCGGCAATTCTGCAATATCTTTCGCGGTTTTCCGTCGAATGTATGAAGGCGTTCACGCAAGGAACGGCCCTTCCCGAAATTGAGAAGGTCTCCGATGTGAACTGTTTTGTCGTTTCGGCGTTCGTTAAGAATGCGCACGATTACCAACCACACTTGTTCGAAGGTGTGGTTTCGCTTGTTAAAGGTCATATGCTTGCAAACGCGCTGCTTTGCTCTGACTTGGAATCGTTGCACAAAAAGTTCGAAAATGTGACGTTCTACCTTGATACGCCGTTCATTATGCGCCTTCTGAAATTCTGGGGGAACGCGGCCTATCATGCGGCTACCGAACTGCTGGAACTGCTCAAGAGGTTGAATGGAAAACTAGCGATTTTTGAACACACCGTCGAAGAGGTTGACCACGTCCTTCTGCATGCAGAGCGCATTTTATCCAATCCTGAGGCGGTAACACATTCGATGATTGCAAGCCTTCGGCGCGAAAAGTTCACAGTTGCCGACATGGCTCTGGCACGCGGCACTTTGGACCGATTTTTTGAAAGCCACGGAATCGTCCGAATGCTTGCACCTGGTTACAGCCAAGATTTCCAAATCGATGAACGGCTTCTGAAGGGAGCCATCGAAAGAGAAACATTTTACTCCACGCAGCGTGCACTTGAAAATGACATCAATTCCATCAGGAGCATCTTCGAGCTGCGTCGCTGCAAACACCCGCACAGACTGGAAGACTCCACTGCTGTTCTCGTCACCAACAATACTGAACTCGCTGTGGCTGCTTACAATTACGGGCGGCAATATGAATCAGGGCGTGCGGTTTCTGCCGTCATTACTGACTTCAGTTTGGCGAACGTCGCTTGGCTGAAAGCACCACTGGCAGCACCGGATTTGCCGCGCTTGGAACTTATGGCTGAGTGTTACGCTACAATGGAGCCGTCTTCTAAACTCTGGGGCAGTTATGTACATGAAATTGACCGATTGCATGCGCAAGGAAATATCACCGCGGAAGACCACGACTTGTTGAAACTATCTCTTTTGGCACGTGACCAGTTGATGAATCTGACGCTTGGGACGGAAGAAGCTTTGTCGAGTGGCACTGTTACCGAAATTCTTGAGCGCGTTAAAGCAGAGTTAGTGAAAGAAAAAGATACAGAACTTCAGGGCGAACGGAGACGGCACGAAGAGACGCGTTCCATAGCGGAAGCTTTAAAGGGAAAGAACTCAGCAATTCAAAAACGAATAGCCCTCGCTGGCGCTCGCGTGGGCTTGGCGGGGAAATGGGCCGTTTTCCTCCTTCTATTTGGGGCAATTGTTGGTGGCCTTCTCGTAGCGTCAGGTCTTATCAGTAGCGGGAGCGCGAAACTCGTGTGGCTTGTTTGGAGTTTTCGCGGCCTCGCAATCGCTGCGTTGCTCTGGGGCATTGCAGATGCAATCTGGGATATTTCGATAATACATTTAGCACAGCGTTGTGGAAGGTGGTTTGAAAAGAAGACGATTATCTTTCTTGTCCGTTTCTTCGCCTTAAACGGGGAAGGTCTCTAACGAGAGCAACCCATGAACCGGCTTTTCTTTGGCGACAATCTCGGCTGGCTGCGGAACAAAGAAATTT
>CAZNOE010001026.1:0-2335 GCA_964574525.1 uncultured Bifidobacteriaceae bacterium | reverse complement strand
TCGGCTTCCGCCTTCGTTGCGTAGTGGACTACTTCCGGCGTTTGGCTCATGGCAGGCACGGGCGGGAGTTTACCTCAAAGCGGTTTCCACACAACCAACGAATGGCCTTCAATGAACAGGCTGCCGGTCCAGGTGCGTTGCTGGCGCAGAATCGTCAGACGCCCCTGCCGTTCCAGCTCGCAAAGCCGCGGCAAGAATCCGCGCAGGTAGTTCCGTTTGTGCGCGCACATCACCGAGAGCCGGTCCAGCAACCGGTCGCCGTCGAGCAGTTCATCAATCGGTTCCAAGTGAACGCAGATTCGCGGTTTCTTGGCCAGGAGGTATTGGATCAAAGCCTCGTGTTTGTCGCCGATCTGTTCCAAGGCAGCGACGCTATAAATCCCGGCGCTCGCACCAAGATCCAAACTCGCGTCCGGCTCGAAGAAATTGAACCGACGCCCACGCAGGTTTCGCGCGGCACCGGTCGTCACTAACTCTTGGAGAATCGCCTGCGAAGCCTCCGTCCAATCGAGGCCAACCAATTGTTTGCCCGGAAACATCGCCCTAGCGCGAACGAGGTGATAGCCAGGGCCGCAACCAAACTCGTAGATCGTCTTGACATCAGCCAGCCAGGTTTCCAGAGCCCATTCGACCAGGATGCTGAGGATATAGTATTCAAAATCCGGCGTGAGCGCCAGCGCCAGGTCGCCATCCCAACGGATGATCTGATGTTTGCCGAAGTAGCGGGGGATCACGGCCTCGGCAACCTGAGTTTTCTTGAGCGCCGTCAAGTTTTCGCCCCAGCCCTGCTCCCACTCTTGCAGGCGGTGTTCTCCCGCTGAGGCCGGCGGGTTGTGGAGCGCATTCACAATCTTCAAAAGAGTGGTGTCGCGTTCTACGTTCGTGAGGCGGCGGTAGCTCAGATTCGATTTCCGGACACGCTCCGCCAGTCGGGGCGTCAATAGGCCACCCCAGAGGCGCTCCAATTCCTCGACCGTGAGGATCTGCGGTGACGGAGAAGATTCGGCGCTCATTGGCGGATCCTGGGGTAGTTTTGCTCAAACCAGTCCACCGTTTTCTCAATGCCTTCCTTCAGCGGCGTGAGTTTGAAATCGGGAAAATACTTTTTCATTTTCGAATTGTCAGAGGGCTTCCGGAATTGCCCATCGGGCTTCGAAGTGTCCCAAACAACCTTGCCCTGGAACTTCAGCGCGCTTACGACCGCGTCCACCAGTTCGCGGATGCTGGTTTCCTCCGACGAGGAAAATATGATGGGCGTGTCTTCGTCATAGCGTTCGAGCGCCAGCAACGACAGCCGGGCGATGTCCTCGGAAAAGACGAATTCGCGCAACGGTTTGCCGCTGCCCCACACGACAAGGTCCTGGTGGTTTTTTTTCGCGAGGTAACAACGGTGGATCAACGAAGGAACGACATGGCCGCCCTCGAGATTCCAATCATCATTCGGACCGTAGATATTCGTCGGGATGGCGACGATGAAGTGGCATTCCCATTCCCGGCGATACGCCGCGCTTTGGACTTCGAGCATGCGCTTGGCGTATGCGTAGCCGAAGTTTGAGGGATGCGGCGGGCCATCGTGCAAAGCCTCTTCGCGCAATGGGTACTTCGTCTTGTCCGGAAACACGCAGGTGGACATGAAGGAAATCAACTTCCTGACCCCCGCCTGACGTGCGGCCTCCAGCGTATTCAGATTGACGAGAATATTGTTCCGAAAGTATTCGCCTGAGTGAATCATCTGGCTGCCGAGACCGCCCACGACCGCCGCCAGGTGAACAACACGCTCCGGTTTCAAACGACCAAAGGCTTCACGCGTACGTTCGAAATCAGTCAAATCCAATTCTTCGCGCGTCGTGTAAATCGTGTCAGGCGGAGACAGTTTGCGAATGGCGGAACCGACCATGCCTGCCGCACCGGTAACCAGCGTCGTACCCATGAAAAAAGGATGAATCAACAAGTCGGCGAGTAAAGCCCTTTTTGCCATTCGACGGTGCGGCGCATACCTTCCTCAAGATTCACAAACTTCAGCGCGCCAAACTCCGCTTCGAACCGGGTCATGTCCAGCCGCACGTCATCCGGTGCGCCGGCCAACGGTTTTGCCGTCTCGGGAAAAACCACAGGCACATTCGTGATTCGGCCGACGAGTTTCGCCAGGTCGGCGATAGTCGTGGTCGAGTTTCCGCCGACGTTATAGACCCCTTCCTTCCCGTCCAGCAAAATGCGCCACATGATGCGGACGGCGTCCGCCACGTAACAATAAGTGCGATTGACTTCGCCACGGTCTATCAACCGAATCTCTTTTTCCATCAGCGCCCGGCGGATGAATGTGTTGATGACGCGC
>CAZNOE010001025.1:0-2335 GCA_964574525.1 uncultured Bifidobacteriaceae bacterium | reverse complement strand
TCGGCTTCGGCGAACCCGAAGACCCCGGTGCGGACGAAATGAAAGGCCGCTTCGCGCAGTTGCTCCCGACGAAAGTGCCGGACGCCACCATGCGCGACCTCGCCAAAGTCATGTTGAAAGTCAAAGGCGTCGGCCGCGCCACATCCGGCCTGACCCCGCGCCTGCCCCGATTCCGCCGCTGACCTGTCGCGTCCGTGCGTTCCGAATCAATCGGTTTGAGTTCGCTGGCACGTTCCCACATCATGCGTCAAGACTATGCCAAATCCGGCGACCAATTCAGGCATCCGAGATAACCACAAGCGGGGGGTCGTCGCCGATTTCCTCAAGGCGAAGATTCAGACCGGCTCGCGCCTCTCCGTCGTCTCTGCTTATTTCACGATCTACGCCTACGACGCGCTGCGGGAGCACTTGGATCAGATTGACCATCTCGATTTCCTCTTTGGCGAGCCGCGTTTCATCGCCTCGCTTGACCCGGACAGGACGGAAAAAAAGGCGTTCATCCTCGACGGTCACGGACTGCAACTCGCCAACCGCCTTGAGCAAAAGCGCGTTGCCCGTGACTGCGCCGAATGGATGCGCAACAAGGTGGACATTCGCTCCATCCGCCACACGCAGCTCCTCCACGGCAAAATGTATCACATCGCCAACGCGGGAGTGGAGGAAGCCATTCTCGGCAGTTCCAATTTCACTGTGCGCGGCCTCGGCCTCGGCGCGGGCAACAACAACATCGAACTCAACCTGGAAGTGGACAGCAATCGCGACCGGCGCGACCTGAAAGTCTGGTTCGATGAACTGTGGAATGACCCGGCGCTTGTCGAAGACGTGAAGGCGGAAGTCCTCCAATACCTCGCCCAACTTTACCAGAACCACGCGCCGGAGTTCATCTACTTCAAGACGCTGTTCCACGTCTTTGAAAACTTCCTTGCCGACCAGGAGAAAGGCGGACTGCTCGACCAGAACATCAAAATCGTGGACACGGGGATTTGGCAGGCGCTTTTCGAGTTCCAGCGCGACGGCGTGAAAGGCGCAATCAACAAAATCCTCAAACACAACGGCTGCATCCTCGCCGACAGCGTCGGCTTGGGCAAAACCTTCGAGGCGCTGGCCGTCATCAAGTACTTTGAACTAAGAAATGATAAAGTGCTCGTTCTCTGTCCGAAGAAGCTCAAGGAGAACTGGACGGTATATCAGGCTCAAAACAACAGCCTGCTGAACCCATTTACAGATGACAGGTTTGGCTACACCGTCCTTGCCCATACCGACTTGAGCCGGGAAGATGGGTTTTCGGGGGACATCAATCTTGAGACGTTCAATTGGCGTAACTTTAATTTGATCGTCATTGATGAATCCCACAACTTCCGCAACAACACTCCCGGCACGCGTGACGAAGAAGGCAACATTATCCGCAAGAGCCGCTATCAGCGGTTGATGGAGATCGTCAAAAGCGGAGTGAAAACCAAGGTGCTTTTGCTTTCCGCTACGCCGGTCAATAACGACCTGCGCGACCTGCGCAACCAGATTTACTTTCTTACCGAAGGCGAAGACGCCGCGTTCAAAGACACCATTGGTATCGGCAGCCTGAAGGACACGCTCACCGCCGCTCAAAAAACGTTTACCCTTTGGGCGAAAAAACAATCGGGCGAACGCAAAACCAAAGACCTGCTGGAAAAGCTTAGTTCTGCCTTTTTCAAATTGCTGGACGAACTGACCATTGCGCGCTCGCGAAAACACATTCTCCGGTACTACAAGAGCAGCATCGCCGCACTCGGCGGATTCCCGGAACGACTCAAGCCGGTCTCCATTTTCCCGGACATTGATTTGCAGCGTCGCTTTCTCTCATACGACAAGCTCAATGACGAAATCAATGGTTACAAGCTCTCGGTGTTCGCGCCGTCACGCTATCTCAAGGATGAGTTCAAACCGCTGCCGCTTTACCAGACCCACTCTGGCGACCCATTCAGTCAGGCTGACCGTGAAAAGTTCCTCGTCGGCATGATGAAGGTCAATTTTCTCAAGCGCCTCGAAAGTTCCGTGGAATCATTTGAAATCACCATGGGCCGAACCATTGACAAAATTGAAGCCTTGGAGCGCAAGATTAAGAATTATCAAGCCACGCCCGATCAAAACCCGGAGTCTAACGAATTGGAATTGAACATCGAATTTCCCGAAGTGCAGGACGATGCCGATGACCCGATGGAGGTCGGCGGCAAATTAAAATACCGTTTGGAGCATCTTCATCTTGATAAGTGGCTGAAAGACCTCCAACGGGACAAGCAGCAGCTTAGCCCGACTTTCGCTACTCACAGGTGGGGGGAGACGTAAGGCCTTGAAAACA
>CAZNOE010001024.1:0-2338 GCA_964574525.1 uncultured Bifidobacteriaceae bacterium | reverse complement strand
CCAAAAATGTTTACCGTCACCTTCAGCTTGCCGCGATCAGGATCCACTTCCTCAATGATTCCGCTGAAGTTGAGGAACGGCCCGTTGTTAATCTTCACAGTTTCGCCAATTCCAAAACTCACTTTGGGCCGTTCAGTTTCCTCGGAGGCCGAAACTTGCGCCTTGATTACTTCCATCTCTTCATCGGAAGCGGTATGCGGATGCTCGCCACCCACGAATCCAATCGCGCCCTGAGTTTCCTTGATGAAGTAAAACGGCTTCGGGATCACGCGGTTGTTTTCATCCAGCAGCGCCATGTTGATGTACACATAGCCGGGATGCAGTTTCCGCGTAGAAACCGTCTTCTTCTGATTGCGCACCTCGACAACCTTTTCCATCGGCACCAGGACCTCGTTGATGTACTCGCTCATCTCGTCGGTCTTGACGCGCTTTTCGATGCTCTCTTTGACCTTCTGTTCCTGGCCCGAAAGCGTATGAATGACAAACCACTGGCTTCTCATGTGGTTAAAGTTTTATGAACAGGAAAAAAAGGATCTGATCCATCACAAAGGTAAAGCCGCCAAGCAGCGCAATGGAAATCATGACCACCACGGTAGAACCCTTTAGTTCGTCCCACGTCGGCCAGGTGCATTTCCTTAACTCTTCGCGCGTCTGCTGCACGTACACGCGCAGCCGCTGGATCTGCCCTTGCCACCATAGAAAGCCGAAGACGGCTCCGATGACGGCCACCCAAATCAAAATTTTCGTTGTCTCGTTCACAAACTGTCTCTCTGGCGGAGAGGGAGGGATTCGAACCCCCGTTCCGCTTGCGCGGAAAGCGGTTTTCAAGACCGCCGCGATAGACCACTCTGCCACCTCTCCGGCCGGGATTGGCAGGGCGTGAGGGACTCGAACCCCCAACCAACGGTTTTGGAGACCGCTACTCTACCAATTGAGCTAACGCCCTACTCGCGCTTCGAGCGCCGTTCATCGTGAGTTAAACGACCAAGCAAAGCGGAGAGTTGTTTCCCCGCTGCTTCGAGAACCTCGTGCGTGCTTACGCGACAATGTCCGTCACTCGACCCGCGCCAATGGTCCGGCCGCCCTCGCGGATGGCGAAACGCAGCCCCTTCTCCATCGCGACCGGCGCGATAAGTTCGATTTCCACCGAAACGTTGTCGCCGGGCATGACCATCTCGACGCCTTGCGCCAGGGTCACGGTCCCGGTCACATCGCTCGTGCGGAAATAAAACTGTGGGCGATACTTCGTGGAGAACGGCGTGTGCCGGCCGCCTTCTTCCTTCGAGAGGACATAGACCTCCGCTTTGAATTTCGTGTGCGGCGTGATCGAACCTGGCTTGGCCAACACCATGCCGCGCTCAACCTCTTCCTTCTTGGTGCCGCGCAACAACACGCCAACGTTGTCACCTGCGGTCGCGGAATCCAGCAACTTGCGGAACATCTCGATGTCGGTGGCGACTGTCTTGCGCGTGTCCTTCAGCCCGACGATTTCGACTTCATCCATGCGTTTCAGCAAACCGCGCTCCACGCGACCGGTCACGACCGTGCCGCGACCTTCAATGTTGAACACGTCCTCGACGCACATCAAAAACGGTTTGTCCACTTCGCGGGGCGGCAGCGGGATGAACGCGTCCACCGCGTCGAGCAACTCCTGAATGGACTTGGCGGCCTCGGGGTCGCCCGCCAGCGCCGCCTTCGCGCTGCCGCGAACGACCGGTGTCTTGTCACCCGGAAATTGATACTTCGTCAGCAGATCGCGCACTTCCATTTCGACAAGTTCCAGCAGTTCCTTGTCGTCCACCAAGTCAACCTTGTTCAGGAAAACCACGATGGCCGGCACACCGACCTGACGGGCCAGCAGAATGTGTTCGCGCGTCTGGGGCATCGGCCCTTCGGAAGCGTCCACGACCAGGATGGCGCCGTCCATCTGGGCCGCCCCCGTGATCATGTTCTTGACGTAGTCAGCGTGACCGGGACAATCCACGTGAGCATAGTGGCGCTTGTCACTCTGATATTCCACGTGCGAAACGGCGATGGTGACGGTCTTGGTTTCGTCACGCACCGTGCCGCCCTTGGTAATGTCGGCGTATGAGATCGGCGTCGCCAACCCCTTCTTCGCCTGCACCTCGACCATGGCGGCGGTCAACGTGGATTTGCCGTGGTCAATGTGGCCGATGGTGCCGACGTTGACGTGCGGCTTCGTTCGTTGAAATTGCTCTTTTGCCATTTTGTCTCCTGCGTTGTGTTGTCGTTAGCGTTGCGGTTAAACGTCGAACAAATTGTCTGGAGCCCATGATCAGGATTGAACTGATGACCTCATCCTTACCAAGGATGTGCT
>CAZNOE010001023.1:0-2345 GCA_964574525.1 uncultured Bifidobacteriaceae bacterium | reverse complement strand
ATGTTGTCCTTTCCAGTCGCGCTGAAGTTAACCAGGCGGAAGCGGGTGCCACCCACTACCTCATTCTCGCCGAAACGAGTCAAATACCACTCGTCGGCATGGCCAGTTGTAGTGGAGATGCGCAGGGCTTGGTTGGTCAGACTTGTCGCGGGATCAAGAAAGTCCACCACGGTCGTATTGTCAGAGCCGGCGGGGTCGTCAAACACAACCCACGGCGCAGTGGGAACACTGCTCCCGTCTAGGAACTGAGTCCAGCCGTGCGCGACTTTGGGCGTGATGGCCATGAGGCAGAGGGTGCTTGTGAGGCAGAGAACTTTTTTCATATTTATCCTTTCTAACGTGGTTGCTGAAACTTGAGCCGAGAGTGCCGCCTGCTGGCAACACTGCGCTCGGCGCCTTGCTTGCGAAACCGCCCGCTCGATGGAGGCGCATCGTGAAGATACGCCCCAAGACGGCGGTTTTCTCACATCCGGTCTCTGGTTAATGGAGCGGCTCCGAGAGTACATACTCTTCACGGATCAAAACCGCTTGGCCGAGGCTCGTTCAATCACCCATGTGGTGTCTCTGGTTTGAGTCGTGGGGAATCCGTTGCGCCCCTGCTTCAACACGGGCACGAAGGTGCCTGAATCGAACCACTTTTTGATTTCAGCGTGACCGTCTGCGAAACTGAACCCGCAAGCACCATTGTGATAATGCGCCGGCAGGTCGGTCCAGTTTCTGGGATTGGTGACGTCCGTAATCATCCAGCCGTCATTGATGCTATCCGGGTGTTCATCCACAAACACAAAGAGCTTGCTGGGCGGCGGGTTGACGATGTCAGACGTCTTGTCATAACGGTAATAGTTCGGATACCAAGTCGACCCGCCCGAGGGGTCTCTATATTGTCCGCCTTCAATGAACCCGTTCATGGACATGCTGCGGACACGAGGCACTTGGACGTTTCGAATCGTGCAAGAATAGACATCGGCCGGACATTTGTAGATACCGATGGACCGGTTGGAGTAAGGCCCCAACTTCGAATTGGTCAAAAACACCGTGTTCGTGTTATCCGTGTTGTTCGGTTGGAAATCCAGCCAGCCATCAACCCATCCTCTGGCACTACCTCCGTTGGCATTGGGCGGTAATCGTCCTTGAAAGTCATCGGGATAAAGAAGCCATGCCAGCGTCAACTGTTTCATGTTGTTCAAGCACATGATGCCTTGGGCCTTTTGCTTGGCTTTGCTTAAAGCCGGCACTAGTAACGCGGCCAGGATGGCGATGATGGCGATGACAACGAGAAGCTCGATCAGCGTAAACCCCTCCCTCGGCCGATTTACCTGCGGTCTGCGCCATATCTCAGTCTCACTCGATTTGGCCACCGAACGTTGTACTTCGATCAAGCACTCCTCTCAAAAGACCGTCTCTCAAGGACGAGCCTCTAAAGAGATCATCACCATGAGTTACTGCTCGCAGACGATGTGTCAAGATAGTTATCCCTGTACGTTTTTCCGGCCGGTTCGCCTCGACGCGCGGTCTTGTTCTTCAACTGTCAGGATCGACTACTCCTGCTCGCCGCGCCTCAGAAAGACAATTTCCCATCGCGACTGACCGCGAACAAACAGCCGCGCCACGCGCCCGGCCAGTTTGTCCGTTTCGTGTCTGGATTTGTCGAGACCCACCACCTGCGGGTACCAGGCCAGGCCTTCTTGCCCGATGGGAATTTTCTGAACCGGCGACCAGCCCGATGGTTTGCTCAAATCGCCGTTGAAGCTCACGTAGTGACCTTCTTGCGTCCAGCGCCCGTCCTTGGCGCGATTCAGCAGGATCACGTATTGGCGCAAGTGGGTGTTCCAGTGAATGGACGGTCCCCAGAACGTGTCGGCATCCGCGCGATGCCAGTCGGTTTTGACCTGAAAAATCGGAGTGACGTGCCCGCCAATGCCTGGCTCGCTCCATTGGCCGTCGCGCCATTTCCAGACCTTGCCGGCAGGCTGATCGCGGTCGGCCCAGCGCATCCGCGCCACGGCCACGCCCTGTTCGGGAACGTCCTTCGGATAATTGCTGAAGAAGAAATAGAGGAATTGCTTCCGCGCATCCAGCATCACCGAGAAATCACCATTGCCGCCGGCGAAATAATAATTCTTCGTGTCGCACTTCAGCGTGTCCGGCGGCGCTTCTAGGACAACGCCGAGGTCATGCCACGTCGCGCCGTTGTCGGCGGACTTCACCGCGCCGATCTTTGGTGCCGTGAGGTTCATCTTGGGTGAATCCGGATGCGCGCCCGGACAGATGCCGGTGGGCTCGAAATGGTACCAGCCGTAAAGCGTGCCGTCGTCCGCCTTCCAGATGCACTCGATCCAGCGGCC
>CAZNOE010001022.1:0-2352 GCA_964574525.1 uncultured Bifidobacteriaceae bacterium | reverse complement strand
TCTTCGGCGACGCGGCGCTGACGAACGGCATTTCCTACGAGGCGCTCAACAACATCGCCCACACGACGAAGAAGTTCATCGGCATCCTCAATGACAACGAGTGGAGCATCGCGAAAAACGTCGGCGCGATTTCTTCGTACTTGAACAAGGTCATCACTCATCCGCGCTACAATCGCTGGTCAAAAGATTTCGAGCGCTTCGTGAAACGGCTGCCCAAGGGCGAGATCGCGCTCAAGCTCGCGCACAAAGCAGAGGAAGGTTTCAAGGGCGCGATGACGGAAGTCGGACTGCAACCGAGCACCGAGAACTTTGGCTCGGATGGTCGCGGCGGCTACGGCAACAGCTTGCTCTTCGAGGAAATGGGTTTGCGCTATCTCGGCCCGGTGGACGGGCACGACCTGCCGATGCTCATCAACCTGCTCGAATTCGCGAAAAACTACGACCGGCCCATCGTCCTGCACATCCTCACCAAGAAAGGGAAGGGCTACGAAGCCGCGCTTGCGCATCCGGAAAAATTCCACGGCCTCGGGCCTTACGATGTCATGACGGGAAATCCGGTAGCCGCAAAACCCGGCGCGCCGCCGAATTATCAGGACGTGTTCGGCCTGACGCTGGTGAAGCTTTGCCAGAAAAACAACACGCTCGTCGGCATCACCGCCGCGATGCCCAGCGGCACGGGGCTGAAGCATCTCGAAAAAGCAATGCCTGACCGCTACTTCGACGTCGGCATCGCCGAGGAGCATGGCGTGATTTTCGCCGCCGGCATGGCAACGATGGGTTTGCATCCCGTCTGCGCGATCTACTCGACTTTTCTGCAGCGCGCCTACGATTGCCTGCATCACGATATCTGCTTGCAGGATTTGCCGGTGATTTTCTGCATGGATCGCGCGGGCCTTTCCGCCAACGACGGTCCGACTCATCATGGGTTGTTCGACATTGCCTACTTGCGCTGTCTGCCGAATGCCATCGCCATGGCGCCGAAGGACGAGGACGAACTGGCCGACATGATGTTCACCGCGACGCACATCCAGCATCCCACGTTCATCCGCTACCCGCGCGGCGCGGGTGAAGGCGTGCCGATCAAGGACCAGCCCAAGCTGCTTGAAGTGGGCAAAGCGGAAGTGATCCAGAACTTTTCCAACATCGGCAAACGCAAGGTCGCGCTGTTTGGCCTTGGCAATATGAATTCTCTCGCGCGCAAAGCCGCGGTGCAACTCGCGGCGGAAGGCTTCGATGCCGCCGTCGTCAACCCACGCTTTACCAAGCCGATTGACGCCGGCACGCACGAATTCTTCGGGCGCGCGGCGGATGTGATCGTGACGATGGAAGACCACGCGCTGATGGGCGGTTACGGCTCGGCGGTACTGGAACTGTTCAGCGAAAACGGCGTCACCACGCCGGTCGTGCGCATCGGCTGGCCCGATCAATTCATTGAACACGCCTCGTCACAGGATGAATTGCGCCGCAAATACGGCCTGACCGTCGAAAATGCGGTCACGAAGGTGAAGGCCCAGTTTGGTGACACAGCAACCGTGACCAAGCTGACGGTGGCGGCGGCGTAACGAAGACAACAGCGCGAACCCCTGGACAACCGAGGACAAGACATGCCAGTCAAATTCACCCCCGACGGTTATCACACTGCGACGCCGTACTTGATCATGAACGGCGCGGCGGCGGCGATCGAATATTACAAGAAGGCGTTTGGAGCGACGGAGTTGTTTCCGCATGGACGCTCCGGGCGGCAAGATCGGTCATGCCGAAATCAAGATCGGCGACTCACGGATTATGCTGGCGGACGAGTTTCCAGAAATGGACGCGCGCGGCCCGCAATCCATTGGTGGGACGCCCGTGAGCATCATGCTCTACGTTGAGGACGTGGACACGGTGTTCAACCGGGCCATCGCCGCCGGCGCAAAGGTGAAACAACCGGTGAAGGACCAGTTCTACGGCGACCGCAGCGGTAATTTGGTGGACCCGTTCGGTCACGTTTGGACCATCGCCACGCACAAGGAAGACCTGGCTCCAGAGGAGATCCAGAAGCGTGCCGGGGCGTGGATGAAGACGCAGGGCAAGTCATAGCCCGCCGACGTGCGGACCCCGTTGTAAAACTAGCGAGACCTTTTCTGCTTCCTTCTTTTGGCGGCGGCGTGTTCAGGCAAACTGCTACTGCGGGAGGTTTCTGTTCTTGATTTTCGCGCTCTTGAGCCTGACTCTGTGCCCCGTTCGAATTTGAAATCGCAAATCTGAAACTGGGAATCGCATCATGGCTTACAAAGACGTTACACCACCAAAGGGCAGCAAAATCTCCATCAAAGCCGGCAAACTCAATGTGCCGGACAACCCCATCGTTCC
>CAZNOE010001021.1:0-2352 GCA_964574525.1 uncultured Bifidobacteriaceae bacterium | reverse complement strand
TCCTGTACAAGAAACTTCAGATACGCGTCCGAGAGCCGCCAATCCTCTTTGTCGAGGTCAATGCCGAACTTGCCAACGGCCTCACGTGTCGAACTTTCGCGCGGCGTTCCCACCATCGCGAGAAGCGCTTTCTGCGGCACGTATTCCCGGACGCGCTTGGGGGTATTCCATACGGCGACCACGATGGCTTCCCGCGCTTTTCCCTCAGCGATCAACCGCGTCATCGTCTCGTCGAGTGCCCAGTCCACACCGATGAATGAGAGCTTTGGATCGAACTGATTCTGTCCGTCCATGGCATAGATGACGGCGTAACGCTGCTTCGTATCCTTTTCATACGATGCCGGCAGCCACACGTGAACGTTGCGCGGGTCAACCAACTTGGAAGCAAAGCCGTCGTGTTTGCGTACTGTCCCAGTCACTCCCAACGGCGGATCAATCGTGCTGTCGGCCTTCTTGTCGTCGGCAGCCACCAGGTCGTTGGTGATCAGCGCCAATGCGGCTGCAAAATTACCTGCAATGATGCGTGTGCGAACTTGCATTTTCACTTTGAGCGCTTGGCTCACGCTACAATGATTGCACGTCAGGCAGCAAGCCCATGCAAGCATTCCAGCTTTGCGGTTTTGCGGATTCCTTTCTACCTTCTGGCCATGCGAATTTTGTCAGGCATCCAGCCTTCCGGTGCGCTGCATCTTGGGAACTATTTTGGGATGATGCGCCCCGCCATCGAGCTTCAGGAGAAGGGCGAGGCATTTTACTTCATCGCGGATTACCACTCAATGACGTCGCTGTTCGATCCCGCCGAGCGGCGGCAGAACACGCTGGACGTCGCGCTGGATTTTCTGGCGTGCGGACTTGATCCGAAGAGATCGGTTTTCTTCCGCCAGTCCGACGTGCCGGAAGTCACCGAGTTGACGTGGATGCTATCGACCGTGACGCCCATGGGACTATTGGAACGCGCCACGAGTTACAAAGACAAGATTGCGAAGGGTATTTCGCCAAATCACGGATTGTTTGCCTACCCGGTGCTCATGGCGGCGGATATCTTGATTTACGATTCGAACATCGTGCCTGTCGGGCAGGACCAGAAGCAGCATGTCGAGATGACGCGCGACATCGCCATCAAGTTCAACGAACAATACGGCGAGACGTTCGTGATTCCCGAGCCGCAAATTCGCGATGCGGTCGCCAAAGTGCCCGGAATTGACGGCGAGAAGATGAGCAAGAGCTACGGCAACACCATTGAGATTTTTGGCAACGAAAAAGTTCTCCGCAAAAAAATCATGAGCATCAAGACGGACTCGCGTCCGCCAACTGAACCAAAACCCGATGCGGACAGAAACATCGCCTTGCAACTTCTAAAGCTTGTTGCCCCTTCGAGTTTCGCAATGGAGTGGGAGAACCGTTTGCTCCATGGAAGTGAACTTGGCTACGGCAGCTTGAAAACTGCTCTATTTGAAAACTATTGGGGGGTTTTCGAAAAGCAGCGCGAGAAACGCGCGGAGTTGGAAGCGAACCTCGACTATGTCCACGGCGTCTTGCGTGACGGCGCGGCCAAGGCGCGCTCAAAGGCGCGGGCGGTTTTGCAGCGCGCCCGCAAAGCGTGCGGACTGGAATGACGATTCATCCTTCGCAAGCGCGTGGTGTCTGATCCTGCGAAGGAACAAGCTAGAAGAACCTGATCCCTTTTTTCGGCAAACCGTATTCCGGAAAAAGGATGTCCTTTGTTCATGATGACCAGGCCCATCTCCCTGCGCTTCGAGGTTCGCGAGACACTGAAGCTTGCAGGGCCGATCATGCTCAGCCAGGTGGGCAACATGTCCATGGGGCTGGTGGACACGCTGGTCGCGGGGCGCATCAGCACAACGGCTCTTGCCGGACTGGGCCTGGCCGCGAATGTCTTCTGGACGTTCACGAGCGTTTGCATTGGTTGTCTGCTGGCACTCGACACATTTTTCGCGCAGTCCATCGGCGCCAAGGACGAACGCGGGTTGGCGCGTTATTTTGCGCAGTCCGTCTGGCTCTGCGGTTTTGTCACCGTGGCCGCGGCGGTGTTGACGCTGGGCGGCGCCAGCCTGTACCTGCACTTCACCACGCCGGACGCCACGAAAGCGGCGTTCAGAAGTTATGTGTTCACGGTCACCTGGAGTCTGCCCGGGGTTCTCCTGTTTTTCCTGCTGCAACGTTACTGGCAGGCGCGCCATCACGTGGTGTCATTCGCGCTGATCATCGTCGGTGCGAACGTGCTGCACCTGGTGGGCAATCTCGCGCTCGGCCTCGGGTGGTGGGGCTTCCCTCGCTTGGAGGTAAAAGGGCTGGCGCTCAGCACAATCATCAGTCGCAGCGTCATGCTGC
>CAZNOE010001020.1:0-2354 GCA_964574525.1 uncultured Bifidobacteriaceae bacterium | reverse complement strand
CGCTGAAGTTTTGAGGTTCGCGATTGTCATGGCCCAACATGAAACCAAAACTCCTTTTCCAATTGACGTGCTTTGCCGTGGTCCTGTGCAGTTGCGCCACCAACAAGGATTACGCCGTTCAGCGGAATAAAGAGATCATCCGCCGATATTTTGATGGATGGGGCAATCGCGGCAACCCGGCCGTGGCGGATGAACTCATCGCCCCGAATGTCACACTCCGTAATCCGCCCGCGATCCTCCACAGCCTGGAAGATTACAAGAAAGGAATGGTAGTATTCCACAGGGCCTTCCCTGATTTGCACTTCACGATCGAAGATTTGATTGCCGAAGGAGACAAAGCCGTCGTCCATTGGACGCTGCACGCGACGCATTCGGGAGAATACCAGGGCTACCCGCCGTCCGGTAAGGCGATCACCGTGACGGGCATCAGCATCTTCCGGCTGGCCGACGGAAAGATTCAGGAAATCACTGTGAACATGGATCGGCTCGGTCAGGCGCAACAGTTGGGCTGGCTGCCGGCGACCACTCCCCCGGCAAAATGAACTTGGAACCCGGCCGGGGATGTTGCGCGAAGATCAACTGCGGCGTGAGAGCTTCAATTCCCGACGGAAGATTGGCCGGCTGGGCGAGCGCCGGGCGACTTCCGCGAAACCTGCCTTTCGGAAGGCTGAACTGAGTCCGGTATAAACGAATGCGTCGGGTTGGTCGCGCTTGGGCTCGACGGGATAGCCCTCGAGGATTTTCGCGCCTTGCTGCGTTGCGAATTCGGAAGCGGCTTCCAGCAATTGGCGGGTGAGTCCGCAACGACGCCAGGCTCGCGCGACAAAAAAGCACGTGACCGACCAGACCGTTTGGTCGTCCACGGCTTTCAACACGCGCGATGCGGCGAAGCGCGGATATTCCTCTCGCGGCGCGACAGCGCACCAACCGACCGCCTGCCCATCAGCGTAGGCGAGCAGACCCGGCCTTGCGCCAGTGTTCACCAACTTTTGCATCGCCTCGCGATTGCCTTCGCCTTTCTGGACGCGCCATTGCGCCGCCGGCAATCGCCACCACATGCACCAGCAACCTGCACAAGCGCCGTTCTTGCCGAACAGCTTTTCAAAATCCGGCCATCGCTGGGGCGTGAGCGGATGAATTTCAACTTTCAGTTCAGCTCGGTTCACGGGTTGATTCCTACCAGCACGGCCAGCCCATTGCCAACGCTTTGCGAAGAATCGGCCAGTTTCTGTGCAAATTCGCGGGGGCATGCCCCGGCAGAGTTTTTTGAAACAAATCGCGGCGTGGCGGGTAATGGCAATAGTATTTATGAAAGCGATTTTGACCAAACCAAGACTGAACGCAGCCTTCAAGGTTGTGCAGCCATTGCCAGTGCTGACCAGCACTCTGCCCGTTGATCTCCACTATGCAGCAGCGCCGCAGTTCAACGTAACGTGGCGAGCGACCGAAGCGACCCGAAATCCCACGCACGCCGTCGCGTTGGACGGGGCCGAGAATGGCGCAGGCGAGAGGAGCCGGGGGCTTGCGACCGTGGTGGCTGGGCTGTCGCAGCATGGTGGCGTGTCGCGTGCGCTGGAAGCCAGAATGATTGGCTGAGCGCGATGACATGCACACCACGATTTCGAACCTGGAAAGTCATGGTACGGCTTTGCTTCACCGAAGCGTTCGGCTCTAAGCTAAACCTCGTGCGAGCGGCGCCGGCCTATGACAGACCCGCAACAGTTCGAGGCGTTCGTAAAGGATTACCAGAATATGGTTTTTAGCACCGCCATGCGTTTGCTCGGCAATCAAGCCGACGCGGAGGACACGACGCAGGAAGTGTTTTTGCGGGCGTATGAACGCTTCGGCGAATTGCGACTCAGCCCGACGGTGGGCGGCTGGCTCAAGACGGTGGCCACGAACCTCAGCTTGAATCATCTGACGCGCTATCGTTCGCGCTGGAGTTTCTTCTCGGAGATTTTTCATCGTGGGGACGAAGGCGACGAACAAGAGGCGGAATTTCCCGCGCCGGAGAATACCGATGAGATCGTGGCGGCGACCGAACGCCGGGAGCTGGTCGAGCAGGCGCTGCAAAAACTCCCACCAGTCCAGCGTGTGCCGCTCGTGCTCTATCATTTTGAAGGACTGCGTTACGAGGAGATCGCCGAAAAACTCGGGGTGTCAATCGGCAAGGTGAAGACGGACATTTTTCGCGGGCGCGAAGCTCTGCGCCAAAAGCTGCGGCTGAAACTCGCGGAGGAACCGAGTTAAGCCGTCACCGGAATATGAATCCCGATTACGAAAAGCAACTGGAAGCGGCCATTGACCGCGAGCTGAAGGGACTGGGGGAGTTGTCCGCGCCGGCCATGCTCGCG
>CAZNOE010001019.1:1204-2373 GCA_964574525.1 uncultured Bifidobacteriaceae bacterium | reverse complement strand
TTCTACTTCGGGGCGGTCAAGGGCACGCCTTTTAATTGGCTGTGATTTAATTGTCCGCGAAACGCGAAGAGACACGAATGAAAATGGAAGCAATGATCAACACTAAAGTATTGCCAACCAGGCTTGCCACAGCGGTTGAGGGGATGCTGCCTGAAATCCGTTCCCTCATCGAAGCTGCGCGGCACCGGGCGGTTACATCAGCGAATCTCTCGCTGGTTTTCCTATACTGGGACATTGGCCGGGTCATCAACACCGGCGTTCAGAGGGGGCCGGGGCGGGCGGATTATGGAAGCCAACTCATGGAGCGGCTGGCAGTCAAACTGAGCAGAGAATACGGCCGGGGTTTCTCCGCGCCGAATCTGTGGGACATGAAGCGATTCCATAGCGCGTTTCAAATTCTCCAGCCAGTGGATAGAGAATCTCCAATTCTCTCGCCAGCGGCTAGGGCGTCCAGGCCCGTGGCCAAGGCTCCGGACTCGCCTGCGTTAACCGAGGATAGCCTTCTGGTTGACTTCTCCAAACATTTCCACTTGGGCTGGACGCACTACCGGATTTTGCTGGGCATTGCCGACCCGCGACAACGCCGGTTCTACTACTTTCTGGACCTGCTGTTTTACCACCGGACGTTGCGCTGCCTGGTGGCTGTGGACCTCAAGATTGGGCAGTTCCTCGCGGCGGACAAAGGGCAGATGGACCTTTACCTGTCCTGGTTGAAGCGGCACGAATGGCGGGAGCATGAGAACGAGCCGGTAGGGTTGGTTCTTTGCACGTCGAAGAAAAGGCAGCACATCGAGCTGCTGCTGGCCGGTGGGCCGCACAAGATGCAGGTGTCGGAATACCTGACGAAGCTGCCGGACAAAAAGGTATTGGAAGAGCGGCTTAAGCTGTATGGCCGGATGTTGGAGGAAGGAGAACCGGCGAAATGAAATCTTTCAACTCCGCGAAACTATTTGAGGCCCGCGAAACACGCGAAACACACGAAAGCAAAAAAATACGCCGACAACAACAAGAATGGTTTTGCCAGGGAGACGGGATATTCCATTCTCAATCCATTTTCGCGTCATTTCGCGTGTTTCGCGGGCAAAAATCCCATGAAAGATTACTCGCGATTGATTGAACATGCCTTTCCGCTGCGGCAGGCGTCCATTGATTCCGTCCATGAAAAGAAC
>CAZNOE010001019.1:0-1194 GCA_964574525.1 uncultured Bifidobacteriaceae bacterium | reverse complement strand
ATCTCCACGCTGCATATCTGGCCGGCGCGGCGTCCGCTGGCGGCGGCGAGGGCGGCGCTGCTGGCGACGCTGCTCCCTGATCCCGGCACGCCCGAGGGGCGCAAGGAACTCTGTGAGAAGATCGGCGGTAAACTGACGACGGAGAAGGACAAGGAAGGCCGGGTGAAGGAAGTCACGGAAGGCGGCATCCTGCGGTGGAAACGCGAGACGGAAAACAAGGCGACGCTGGACTGGTTTCGGGAAGAAATCCGCAAGGCGAATGGCGGACGCGCGCCGAGATTTCTCGATCCGTTCGCGGGTGGCGGCGCGATTCCTTTGGAAGCGATGCGGCTGGGCTGCGACGTGACTGCCGCCGATTTGAATCCCGTGGCGTGGTTCATCCTGAAATGCACGCTGGAATATCCGCAGAAGCTGGCGGGGCAAAAGCGGACGCTGCCGGATTTCATTTTGCGCGACCGTGAGTTCATGGAAGACTTCCTGAAAGAGGTCAAAGGGATCAAGGGAGCGAAACTGCGAAGGACGCTCGACGCCTTGGGACATCGCGCTCGTGCGGGCGAACATCAGCAGGACGAGTTGGATTTTGAGCAGGCCGCCGCCAGCGCGGGCGTGACGCTGGAAGCGGATTTAGCGTGGCACGTCCGCGCTTGGGGGCGGAAAGTTTTGGCAGAGGCGCGCAAGGAACTCGCGCCCCTGTATCCAACTTACGCGGAGTGGCAAGCGCTGATGCCGGGCAAGGCGTTTGAACCGCAACCGATGCGGTTGATTGAGCCGGATGAAAACGGTGTGGCAAACGCGGACAAACTCAATGCGGAATTGGGCGAAGCCTATTTGCAGGACAAGTTCAACCCGCGCTGGGTGGCAAAGCCGACGGTGGCCTACCTGTGGGCGCGGACGGTGACGTGCAAGAACTGCCGGGCGACCCTCCCGCTACTCAAAACGCGCTGGCTGTGCAAGAAGGACAACAAACGCATCCTTCTGACGATCCATGTCGATCGCGCAGAGGGAGAGCCCGCGAAACACGCCAACTACGCGAAAGATGAAACGGCAACCAGCCTGTCGGGAGAGTTTTCGCGTCATTTCGTGTGTTTGGCGGGCAATATCAGGTTCGGCATCCAGCACAACGTGCCGGAACGCGGCGGCAACGCGGCGCAGAAGCGTGAGCACGACAAAAAGATCGGCGCCGGCACGATGTCG
>CAZNOE010001018.1:0-2377 GCA_964574525.1 uncultured Bifidobacteriaceae bacterium | reverse complement strand
GTGCATACTTCGATTTCCATTTTTCAACTCTTGGTTCCGGCTACGCCGGGTTAGGTACTATGGCTGATGCGGCCGCGTGCGAATCTCGTGCTCAATCGGCGGGAGGCCAACACAGAATAAGAAATCATAGTGAGGTTTTGGAATCCCTTTTCCAGTGAGTTTCGTTTTCGAAAAAATCCAAAACCAACCTGCCGTCGCGTGTAGCAGTAGACTGGAGGTCTTTATCTCAAAGCTCTTGTCGAACACCCTTAACCGAATATCGCCAGGATAGCCTTTCCTGCCTTTATGCTTCTTATCAACCTCAATATCTCGATTTTGGGTCTTCGCAATTTCTTTGAAAAACGTGCAGGCGACAACTTTTCCCAGCGCGTCCTTTTCAATTGGGTAATAGTCCAAGTCTTGGAAATAATTGAACATACAATTCGTCTCGTAAACGGATCGTTTTGTCTTGGAGAGTCCGCCAGAGCACAAGCAAAGGGCCGGTTTTGGCAGACTTTTGTCAAGTTTGTTTTCCAACACGCTTTCACACTTCACACCTTGCATTGTCACCCAAAAGTAGATTCCTTTTGATTCGCGCATGACTGACTTTTGAAACACAACACCGAGAAACCCATGAGCACCGAATCCCAAATCCGATCCTTCCGCGACGCCTACGCCGCGCTCCAGGCCGAAATCGGCAAAGTCATCGTCGGCCACACCGCCATCGTTGAGAGCACACTCATCGCGCTGTTCGGCGGCGGGCACGTGTTGCTCGAAGGCGTGCCCGGCCTCGGCAAGACTCTCCTCATTCGTACGCTCGGCGAGGTGCTAGATATGCCGTTCAACCGCATCCAATTCACGCCCGACCTCATGCCCGCCGACATCCTCGGAACGAATATCGTCATGGAAACCGACACGGGCCGGCGCGCGTTTGAATTCCAGCGCGGGCCGATCTTCGCGCACCTGATTCTCGCCGACGAAATTAATCGCGCCACGCCCAAGACCCAATCCGCCATGCTCGAAGCCATGCAGGAAAAACAAGTCACTGCCGGCGGCGAACTCCGCAAACTCGGTGAACCGTTCTTCGTCATGGCCACGCAAAACCCGATTGATCAGGAAGGCACATACCCGCTGCCCGAGGCGCAATTGGATCGCTTCTTCTTCAAAATCATCGTCGGCTATCCGAACGCGGACGAATTGACCGAAGTCATCAATCGCACGACGACCGGATCAAAAACCGAAGTGAACAAGGTCCTCGACCGCGACAACCTCAGCGAACTCATGAAGCTCGTCCGCGAAGTCCCCGTCGCGTCGCACGTGAAGGATTACGCCGTGCGCCTCGTGCTCGCCACGCATCCCAAGACCGACACCGCCGCGCCGATTGCGAACCAATATCTGCGCTTCGGCAGCAGCCCGCGCGGCGCGCAAACGCTCATCCTCGCCGGCAAAGTCCGCGCGCTGGCGCAAGGCCGCTTCAACGTCAGCTTCGAGGACCTCCAATCCGCCGCGCTGCCCGCGTTGCGCCACCGCCTCATCCCCAACTTCGAAGCCGAAGCCGAAGGCGTCACGACCGACCACATCATCGAGCAGATTTTGCGCGACGTGCCGGTAAGCGCGGAGGCGGTCGGGGTTTAACGCAAAGGGGCAAAGGCGCAATGGAATGAAAGCTCTTTTAGTAAGAGTGGGTGCTGATCAAAGCGAAGGTGGCGGGTTTTGGAATGGACCAGTGAATTCCCAAACCGGAGTTTTTGCGTATGTGCCAATTCCTGAAATGAAATTAACTCGTCCCAATCTCTCCAAGCCATACGCGAAGGTTGCTGAGTTTGGACTGTCCTTGCCATCCAATCTCACCGACGGGCACATGCACCTCGACCCGGATTTTAGCCATCTGACTTATGGCGACCAAGGCCAACGGGCTGTTCAGATACAATCTAAACTTGGTGAAGCGGATTTACTCGTGTTCTACGCCGGGCTGGCAGACACACAACAGAATAAGCGTTTGGTTTATGCGTTAATCGGATCTATGAAACATGGCGCAAGCACACTAAACAGATTATCGGCTCTGCATCGCAGTCGGCTCGGTGTGGAATCAGCCATCGTGGTGGAGGTTGTGGTTCGATTGAGAAATGTTGAGAACAAATTTGTGCCATGAATATTTCTCTCCTCACGTCCGCCCTCGCCCCGGCCCTCTCCCTCAGGAGAGGGAGAAACCTTCGCCGCGTGTTGAGCCATCGCAAGCCGTCCGTCCTTCGGCAGTTTTCCCCCGCGAACCACCAACCAGCAGCGACAGGCAATTTGACTTCCAAATCATCCGAGCGCGGCCGCTTACTGTTCCCTCTCCCCGGGGGAGAGGGCCAGGGTGCACTGCTGTTGAAATAAGGATTTCATGTTTAGAACA
>CAZNOE010001017.1:0-2377 GCA_964574525.1 uncultured Bifidobacteriaceae bacterium | reverse complement strand
ACTTGGAAAGGTCAGTTCAAAAATTCCACGCCGGACAAACCAACGGTGGACATCGCGCGCTGGGAACGGGCCTTGAATGGCAAGGCTGTCCGCATTCTGCACTCGATCAATGACGGAGCTTACGGCGGCGAGTCCATTGTAATGTGGGACGAGAAAAAGCAGGCCGTAACCTATCAGTACTTCACGACGGCTGGTTTCACGACCAGCGGCACGATGACGTTCAAGGATGGCAAAGTCCTCACACACGAAGTCGTCACTGGAAGTGCCGGCGGCATCACCGAAGTTCGCGGCGAGTACGGGATGCAGTCGGATGGGACGTTTCAGGTGAAAACCGAGCACCTCAAAGATGGAGCGTGGACGCCGGGCCGCGAGGTTACTTATCGGGAAGACGCTTCTGCCAGTGTCGTCTTCAAGTAAAGCAGAGTGCCGGCTCTATCGCTAACACCGGTGGTGAGGGCGCGAATGCATGAAAGAAAATCCGACTCCCCGCCCGATTGACGCGCGCGTCGCCGTAGGCCATGTCCATCTCAAAGTTGCGGACCTGAACCGGGCGCTCGCATTTTATCGCGATGTATTGGGATTCGAAGTGACGCAACGTTACGGGCAGGAGGCGGCGTTTCTTTCCGCGGGCGGTTATCATCATCACATCGGATTGAACACCTGGGAGAGCCTTGGCGGTTCGCCGCCGCCGCCCGGCACGACGGGTTTGTATCACGTGGCGATTCTTTATCCGAGCCGCGCGTTGCTGGCCGATGCGTTGCGTCGCGTGCTGGCGGCCGGCATCGAGTTGGAAGGCGCGTCAGACCACGGCGTCAGCGAAGCGCTGTATCTACGCGACCCGGACAGCAACGGTGTGGAGCTTTACTGGGATTGTCCCGAGTGCAATGGCCGCGCAGCACGGACGGCAGCCTCACGATGTTCACACACGCGTTGGATTTGGATGACTTAATGAAAGAATCAACGAATGCGAGGGTTTGAGCCGGCACCTTGGTTTTGCCCAAAAGATAGTTGCGGATAGTTGTTGCTATCCCGCCGGAATCACCGATACTGCACCCGTCTGTTAGAATAGCTTGTCTCTTCCTAGGCATGGTTAATCCTCAGGTGAACTTGGTTCAGTGATGATTTTAGACCCGGCGTTCGGGAACAGTCTGAAGAAAGAACGGTTAGTCGGACAGAAAAACATCACATGAGCAATAAACTGTTTGTTGGAAACCTTTCCTTCAACACCACTGAAAACGACCTGCAAGACGCCTTTGCGGCGCACGGCACGGTCGTCGAAACCAACCTGATGATGGACCGGGAAACCGGCCGTCCGCGCGGGTTTGGGTTCATCACCATGAGTTCGGCTGAGGAAGCGCAGAAGGCCATTGACGCCCTGAACGGCAAGTCAATTGACGGTCGCGCCCTCACCGTCAACGTGGCCAAGCCCCGCGAAGAGCGCACGGGCGGCGGCGGTCGTCGTGAATACGGCGGCGGCGGCGGTGGCGGACGGAATCGCTACTAATCATCCGTAAGGATCTCATGGCGGGGTTCGGGTGGACCGAGCCCCGCCTTTTTGCTTTTTTCGCTTCGTTCCCATTGGCCGATCTCTGGGATGTCGCTCTCAATAATAATTCCAAATCACCGGCGTACCAGTCCATGAAAGAAGAACATATCGAAGTTGAAGGTCGCGTTACGACTGTGCTTCCCGGAACGATGTTTCGGGTCGAGCTTGGCAACAAACACGTCGTGCTCGCCACGATCTGCGGCAAGATGCGCAAGCGGTGGGTCCGCCTGACCATCGGCGACCGCGTCAAAATGCAAATGTCGCCCTACGATCTGGACAAGGCGCGCATCACCTGGCGGCTCAGGTAGAGACCAGGAATTTTCCCGCCGAACAAATTCATCGCCCGCTTGTCCGGAGGTGCTCCGCCAGTTCTTGCATGTTCGAGATGAACCTGCGCGTTTCTATCCACCCGTCTGCCAGCCAGCGACCCTGCGCGTCCTGCTGCGCCAATATCCTGGCGATTTCGTTTTGTGACGGATTGCGCGAGCCGTCTTTCTTTGTTTCCTCGGCGCGAAACTTTTCCCGTCCTTCGGCGCGAACAGTCTCGTAGTAGGTGATGGCTTGCGGAATGCCGAAGCTGCCCTGCCACGCGTAGCCGCGTTGACGCTCTTCGCTGATTTCGGACAGTGTGTAGTGAATCTTCCCGTCGCGGTCACCGTAGATGGGTTTGTTCGTTTCCAATTCGTAATAGCGCGCCCATCTCTCCGAGCCCATCGGCGATCGTTTCAGCCAGGCAATGAACGCGGGAATCGGCTTTAGGAATTTCTCGTCGCCGGTTTCCAGGAAAAGCTCCACGAGCGTGCGCATGGCGCCGGCGCTTTCGCTGGAACA
>CAZNOE010001016.1:0-2380 GCA_964574525.1 uncultured Bifidobacteriaceae bacterium | reverse complement strand
GCAGACTGCCCGGCGGCGTTCGGCGCGCGATTGAAATAATCCGTCACGTAGCCGCGCAGGCGCGCGGCGGCGACGCCGTTAATGAAAACCTCCGCGTCTTCGTCATGATGAATCCACAGTTCAAGGTTCTTCAGTTTGTCGGCGGGAATCTCAACTTCGCGCCGCAGCCAGATGTCCGGCGTGTTCCAGGTCGTGCCGATGACCGCGCCAGGCGTGCCTTCCGTGCCGAATCCGCTTTGGCCTTCCTTCCATGGACCATCGTCGAAACCAGCCTTCGTCCAATCGTCCGCCGGTTTCATCGCCGTGTAACGCCACCTGGCGGGCTGTTTGTCAGCGGCGGCGACGATGGCGGTGATTTTGGGCGGCGGCGGAATCGGCGCCCAGTTCGCGGCTTTGGTTTTGTCCCGGCTCGCCCACTTCTTCCACGCGGCTTTGTCGTAAAGCATCTGCGCGAATACGCCGCCAACCACCGGGCGCGCGGTGAACCCCACCTTCTTCGCTGTCTTCGTCTGATACCAATCCGTCATCGGTGAGCGGTCGGGAGTTTCGTTTAGGAAAGTGTAAATCGGATCAATCAACGCCTCGAAGTCCGCGCGATTTTGTGTGAGCGTCGCAGCCCAGGTAATCCAATCGAGCTTGGTGTAGTCCTTGCGATTGTCGAGCGGCAGGCCGTATTTGTTCTGCGTCTTCCGGTAGAAATCCATCTCCTTGCGCGCGACTTCGGCGGGGAAAAGATTCAACCCGAGGATGCGATCCCACATGAGATTGTACTTCTGACTCCATGAGCCGGGACGATCAAACGCGAGACGGAACTTCTCGCCGTCGTCCGCCTCCTTTACCCAGCGCCGCGCGAACTCGCGGGCGAGTTTGAAGTACTCCGTCGCCTTCGCCTTGTCGCCACGCAACTCACACAGCTTCGCGAACGAACCGAGGCCGCAGATTGCTTTCACGCTCAGGTTCACGTTGTGTGCGAGATGACCGGCGAAGTCGTCGGTGCAAAGCTGGTTCTCCGGATCAAATCCCTTCGCCTTGAGATATTCGGCCCACTGTTCGAGCTGCTTCCAGTAGAGTTTGGCGAAATCAGCGTGGCCCTCCATTTGTGCAATCGCGCCGAACAAGATGAGCAGATTGCCACTCTCCTCGACGGGCATCTGGTTTTGCTCGGTGCGCTCGCCGCCGCCATAGACCTGGCCGTTGGCGTGGGGGTAAGTGCCGAGGTCGTGCGGCGCGAAGGGAAACCTCCAGCGCTCGCTCGCCGCGTAATTCATGAACGGCACGAGGAACGACTTCGCCAGCGTCGGTCCGAACAACAGGAACTGCGGCGCCATCGGATAAAACACGTCCGACGTGCCGATGCAGCCGTTGGAATGGTTTTCCTTGCAGAACTGGAGCGGCTGGCCGTTCGCGTCGGCGACGAACTTGCCCGCGGCAAAACACTGGCGATACGCGAGCGCGGCGAGCCGGGCGTATTTCTCGCCGCCGGCCTTGCGCAAATCCGCCATCAACTCGGCGTCGAATTGTTCGCAACGTTTCTTGAGCGATTCGTATTCCGCCGCGGACTTTTTCAACAACGCCGCCGCGTCATCGCCGTTGCGCCGCCAATACGGGCGAAGGTTCTTCTTCATGTACTGGATCGAGAACTCGTCGTCGTAGGCGAGCATGAGATAGCGGGAGACGGGGCGCTTACCAACCTTGAATTCTTCTGAAATTGCGGAGACCTCCACATCACGCGCAATGACAGGCGTCGAAATCGAGCCGGGAATTGCAGCATCACTCACCACTGCGCCCATCGTTCCCCAGCGAACGGGGCCAACGCTAGTTCGAGTGTTGTCAGGTGACGCCAACCAAAGGTAGCCCCAGTCAATTCGAAGGTCGTCGCCTTTCTTGGCAAGGACGGGCTGTTCGACCGAACCCAATTTACCTGTCCGCAGCCCTGTGATTTTTCCCATGAACCGCATCGCACGATTCACAACGCTGTCAAAAGCCGAACTTGATGGACGACCGTCTGGACTTTCCAAGAATGCGACTACTTCTTGATTCGGTTCATTGACGACAAGCTCCGCAGAAGCAGCCAATCCGAATCGGATGGCGTGTTGTTGAGAATTCAGAGATTGAAACTCGTAGGATAGATACGTCACCGGTCTCGATTGCATCTCCAAATCATCCGGCAACGCCGGCGTCATGAACGTGAGTGTCAGCCGCACGCCTTCGCCCTCGAACGTGTAAATCGTCCGTGTCGGCAGCACTTCGAGATTCGTTTGCGGCAGCGCGGGCACGTTGGCCGGTTCCTTGCCCATCACGCGAAACGCCTTGCCGTCAATCCGCACCAGGCTCGTGAGCCGATGCGGCTTGCCGGTCCAGTGGACGGTGTCCGCGTCGG
>CAZNOE010001015.1:0-2384 GCA_964574525.1 uncultured Bifidobacteriaceae bacterium | reverse complement strand
GTTCTAAACATGAAATCCTTATTTCAACAGCAGTGCACCCCGGCCCTCTCCCCCTGGGAGAGGGAGAACCATTGGCCGCTCTCACACTTTGCTGAACGTGGTGCTTGGTTCGTCCGTTCCACGCACCGAATCGCCAGAGTATGGCGATAGACAGATGGACCATCAAATTACCGGAATGTCCAATCGCTGTTCCCTCTCCTTGGGGGAGAGGGTCAGGGTGAGGGCGAGGGTTCCACCAGCTCGCTTGGTCGCTTTCAGGCCACGGTGCTCTACCCACCGAAAACATCACGGCACCATTTTGAAACAGTCCCGGTCGAAAACGGATGGCGCGTGGCAGTGTGCGGAGCACCGGAGCCGGGCGGCACCGGCACACATCAGTTCAGTGGCTCGGATTGAATCCGCGTCAATTCGAACGTGCCGCCAAATCCGCCGACCGGATTGCCACCGAGATCAAAGACGGAAATTTCGTATCGGCCTGCCGCGCGGGCCGAAGTCTCGTCGAGCGTCAGCGTCGAACGCACCTTCGAGGTGCCGATGAACTCCCCCGCGCTGTCCCGGCGGAGGTAAACGAGGGTCACGGCAAACGACCGATTTCCAAGCCGCTGCCATACGCCGTGCGCATTGCTGACCACGAAGGCGAGCGCGGGCGTTCCCACCGCGCTGCCGTCCGCGGTAAAGGTCAACAAGGCGGTCAAATGCGGCGGCGGTAGTACGGGCAGATTTGCCACCGCGCTGACAACCCAGGAGCCCTCCAAATGTTGGCCGTCACCACCCGCGGTGGGAGGAGCGGATTGAACGGCGAACAGTGAGGCCAGCACCGCCACGATGCCAATGAGAATGCTGAGTGCCACGATACGTTTAGTCTTCATGATGTTGTTTCTGTAGTTGGTTTTTGTTGAATGGAGGTACTGCCTCTTGTGGTGCAGACTTGGGCTTATTGACTGCGAGTCTGGGCCGCTTGCTGGCGGAGTCAATTGAATAACCCTTAGAATCCCCTGAATTAGTACGGACGGGCGCATCCGGGAAGTGAGATGTCTCAAATCCCCGGAGGGACGAGTTACACGAGTCCCTAATCATTCGACAACGCCGAAGAAGTCAGGAACGCTGTCCTGGCTCACGCGGCAGCGGCCTGCGATGCGCCCGCAACTCCGAATTGCTGAAGCGCCTTCTTTAATGTAAAACCCCGCCATGCCGGGCCGGCAAAAACCCGCTGAATTCATTCCGTTGCCATGACTGCCGCCGAATTCAAAAAGAAATGGGCGCGCTACCAGGGCAAGGAAACTTCCGCTTACCAGGGGCACTTCGATGACCTCTGCCGGTTGCTCGGCCAACCGACGCCCGCTGAAGCCGATCCGTCCGGCAGCGATTTCTTCTGTTTCCAAAAGCGAGTGGTCAAGGACGCGGAACTTTTCGACGTTGAAACTCCCGACGCCAGCGAGCCGAACGAACGCGGTTTTGCCGACGTTTGGAAAAAGGGCTGCTTTGCCTGGGAATACAAAGGGAAGAAGAAGAACCTCGACGAAGCCTACAAGCAACTTCTCCGCTACCGTGAATCACTGCTGAATCCGCCGTTGCTTGTCGTCTGCGATTTTGACCGGTACATCGTCAAAACGAATTTCAACGGCACCGTTCAAGAGGTCCACGAATTCACCAACGACCAGATTGACCGTCCCGAAAACCTGCGGATTCTCCGTGCGCTGTTTGAGAATCCCGACTTTCTCAAGCCGCAACGCACCACGGCGCAGGTCACGGAGAACCTTGCCGCGCAGATTGGCGAAGTCGCCCGGTCGCTCCAAAAGCGGGAAAGCGTCGAACTGGCCGACACGCGCACCCGCGACGAATTTCGCGTGGGGCAGAAGAAGAATCTCCGCATCGCCCGGTTTCTCAATCGCATCGTCTTTTGCTTCTTTGCGGAAGACACCGGCTTGCTGCCGAAAAAGCTTTTTACCGAACTGCTCAAGACCGGCGTTGACGACCTGAAACATTTCGCCGTCACACTCGAAAAGCTTTTCCAGGTCATGGCCAAAGGCGGCACGTTTGGCAAAGACAAAATCCGCCACTTCAACGGGCATCTCTTTGAGGATTCCACTGTCTTTGAACTGACCGAGGAAGAATTGCGGAAACTCGCCGACGCCAGCGAAGCGGACTGGCAGTTCATTCAGCCCAGTATCATGGGCACGCTCTTTCAACGTGCCCTCGACGAAAGCCAGCGCGCAGCCTTGGGCGCGCAATATACCAGCGAGACGGACATCCGCGATTTGGTAGAACCCGTGCTCATGTCGCCGCTCCGTCGTGAATGGGCCGCGCTCAAGGCTGAACTTGTAGGCGACGACGTAAGGAGTCGTCGGACGGCGGGCAGAGAATCAGAGACTCCTCACGTCGTC
>CAZNOE010001014.1:0-2400 GCA_964574525.1 uncultured Bifidobacteriaceae bacterium | reverse complement strand
CACAGATGAATTTACGATTTACGATTGACGATTTACGATTGACGCCGCTTTGCGGACGTTCGGTCGGCTGTTTTCCAAATCGGCAATCGGCAATCGGCAATCGGCAATGAAGACCATTCCTCCAACCGACACGACGCCGAAGACGGGCCGCCAATACTGGAGCGGCCTCGATCAACTGGCTGAGACGCCGGAGTTCCGCCAATTCCTGGAACGCGAGTTTCCCGCGGGCGCGAGCGAACTGACGGATCCAGTTTCGCGGCGGCATTTTGTCAAGATCATGTCCGCGTCGTTCCTGCTGGCGGGGTTCGGACTGGCGGGCACTGGCTGCCGCAAGCCGGAGGACAAACTCATGCCGTTCGGCAAGGCGGCAGAGAATTTCATCCACGGCACGTCACAAGATTTCGCAACGGCCATGCCGACGCGCGGCGGCGCGGTTCCGCTCGTGGTCAAGTCGTATGAAGGCCGGCCCGTCAAAATCGAAGGCAACCCGCTTTTTCCCGATGGCAACGGCGCGACGGACCGCTACACGCAGGCTTCGATTCTGAATCTCTACGACCCGGATCGCGCGACCCGCTACGCGAAGAGCGGGAATGCCGTCTCACCTGAAGCCGCGCTGGATTTCCTCGGCGAACTGGCCAAGAAGTTTGCGGCGAATCAGGGCGAGGGTCTTTGCCTGCTCGGCGAGCAAACTCATTCACCGTCGCGCCGCCGGCTGCGCCAGGAGATTTCCGAGAAGCTGCCAAAGGCCCGCTGGTTTTTGTATGATGCGATTGATGCTGGCGTGCATCAACGCGCGGCGACCAAAGGGTTCGGCAAGTCCGTCCAGCCCGTGTTCCATTACGACGCTGCCAAGACGATTCTCTCGCTCGATTGCGATTTCATCGGCGGCGAGGAAGACGCCTTCAACAACATCCGTCGCTTCGCAAACGGCCGCCGTTTGAAAGAGCCGACTGATTCCATGAGTCGGCTATATGTCGCCGAGTCGCTTTTCACGCTGGCGGGCGTCAACGCGGACCATCGCCTGCGTCTGCCGGCCAGTGCAGTGATTCAGGTCGCAGCGGCGATCGCAGCCGCGTGTGGCGTGAGCGTTGGCAGCATCGCCGCGCCCACCGGCGTTGATCCAAAGTGGATTGCGGAGTGCGCAAAAGATTTGAAGGCAGCTGGCGGCGCAGCGTTGGTAGTCGCTGGTAATCGCCAGCCGCTGGCCGTTCATCTCATCGCTCACGCGATCAACGCGGCGCTCGGCAGCATTGGCAAGACGGTGGAGTTGTTGGAAACGCCTGCGTTCGTTACTGAAGACCTGCCCGAACTCGCTGCCGCATTGAACGCAGGCAAAGTCGAGACGCTCGTGATTGTGGGTGGCAACCCGGCTTACAACGCGCCGGCGGATTTGAACTGGACCGCGACGCAGCGCAGGGCCAAGACCGTCGTGCGGCTCGGCTACTACGAAGATGAAACGGCGGCGGGTTGCGACTGGCATTTCCCGCTCGCGCATTATCTCGAATCGTGGGGTGACGCGCTGACCAGCGGCGGCACGCTCGTGCCGATTCAACCGCTCATTGCGCCGCTGTTCGGCGGATTGACCGATTTGGAATTCCTCGCGCGGCTGGGCGGTTTAGCCGGGACCACCGCGAACCGGATCGTGCGCGAGACTTTTGCCGCCATTGCGGGCAGCGACTCCGAGGGGGCTTGGAACAAATTTCTGCACGACGGTTTCCTCCCGAACTCGGCGGCGAAAACGGATAGCGCGAACTTCAGCGCCTCAGCCTTGACCGAAGCACTCGCGACGGTAAAAATTGCGGCGCCGGCCAAAGAGAGCCTCGAAGTCGTACTTCACCGCGACTACAGCCTCGACGATGGGCGCTATGCGAACAACGGGTGGTTGCAGGAATTTCCCGACCCGATCACCAAAATCACGTGGGACAATGCGGTGCTCCTCAGCCGCAAGACCGCGCGTGAACTCGATGTGAAAAATTCCGACGTGGTCGAGATCACTTTGGACGGGCGCACGATCAAAGGCCCAATCTGGGTTCAGCCGGGGATGGCAGATTATTCGCTCGGGCTCGCGCTCGGCTACGGACGCACGAAGGTGGGCCGCGTCGGCGTCGGCACGGGCTTCAGCGCCTATCCGCTGCTCACGACGAAGACCGGTTACATCGTGACCGGCGCGACGGTGCGCAAGACGGGCGAAACTTATCCGATCGCATGCACGCAAGCACACTGGTCCATGGAAGGGCGCTCCATCGTACGGGAGGCAAATCTCGATCAGTTCGCGAAGCATCCGAACTTCACCAAGGCGATGAACGCGCCGGAAGCGCCGAGCGAGCGGCCGATGTATCCCAACCCCTTTGACGAAGCGAAGAAAGCAGGATTGCATCAATGGGGCATGTCCATTGATTT
>CAZNOE010001013.1:0-2401 GCA_964574525.1 uncultured Bifidobacteriaceae bacterium | reverse complement strand
AACCTTCTATGATGCCGCCGCTGTCAAGTCCAAGTCGTTTTTTTTGTTTTCGTTCCCCGTTGGCGCGCACCCCGTACCGTTGCCTGTTGTGGCTGCGTTTTTGGCCGTATGCTGTTCCCTTACAGTGCTTGTTCCCATGACCTCCCTGAGTGAAACGTCTTGTCGTCGCGTTTGAGACTGGCGGCTTCACTTGTGGGTCGGCGGGTCGCTCACGCGATGCCGGCGACTACCTTCTATCCGTGTCAGCCTGTTGGCCGAAGCACCTGAGTCTGTATTCGCCCACTGGCGATCCGTCGAAGCCTGGTACCGGGACGACCCTTCTGACCCACGGTGGCGTTGCCGCCTACCCGGTTGAGTACCGGCCGCCCGGACCAGTCCTCGACGCGACGAAACCGTCGTTGCACCCTGATTGCTCTTGATCTCTCCTTGCCCACGGGATCAACCCGAACTACACTTGTTTCGCCTGGTGAAGCGAAGTCCGGCTCTGCAGGCGTGCAACCGGATGAGGAATAACCAGGCCGACGGCGTACCGAGAGGTACCAGGCTCCGGAGGTCCAACCATGCCTCCGGAGTTTTTTCGTCTTCTCGGGCGCCGGAGTCATGCCTTGAAAACGCAACCTGCATCCTGCCCAACGCCGCCGTTCCCCCGTTCACTTCAAGCAACTGCTTTCTTCTTCGGGCACACTTTCCCTTGCCAAGTGGCCAGATGCGCGCCGGCCGGAACTTCCCCTTGCTCCACGTATTTCCACAAGGCGATCAGCAGCTTGCGCGCCAACGCCACCACCCCGACCTTGCGGCTGCGGCCATTGCCGGCGCCGAAACGCCGCGCGTACCACAGGGACAACTCACTATCCGGCTGCCAACGCAGCCAGCACCAGGCCAGCTCGACCAGCATTCGCCGCAACCGACGGTTGCCCGCCTTGCTGATCCCTTGCTCCCGGCGCGAACCCCCCGAGTTATACGGCGTCGGCGTCAAGCCCACGCAAGCGCCCACTTGTTTGCGGTTGGCAAACTGACGCCAGCCAAACATTTCGTACACCAGCAGCCAGGCGCCATTCAGCCCCACACCCCACAAGTTCAGCAGGCTGCGGACCTTCTCCACTTGCGGCGTTTCATCCCGCAGGATGCGTTGCCGCCGTTCCTTCTCCTGGCCCTTGATTTGCCGGTCCAGCAGCTGCCAACGCTCCAGTTCACGCAGCAGCCGCTTTTGCAAATCGACCGGCACCGCGGAGCCATCCCACAATCGCGCCGCCGGCAACCACTCGGCCAGCTTGCCCACTTCCGGCGCCGTCAGGCCTTGGCTCGCCAGCAATCCCTTGATGCGATTCACGTGTTCGGTGCGCTCGTCCTTGAGGGCTTCCAGCTCGCGGTGCAACTGACGCGCGTCCTCGGCCGCCACGCTCGGCACACGCACGATGCTCCAGACCTTGCGTTCGCCGCCGTAGTAACGCAGCAGCAGGCTGACCAGGTTGCCGGCATCGAGCCGATCGGTCTTGGCCCGCCGTTTGCGCCGATTCACCTCGATGCTGGAGGAATCCACCACGTGGTTTTCCACGCCGCCGCTCGCCAGGTAGCGGTCGAGCCAAAACCCATCGCGGCCCGCCTCGTAACAACTCCTGACGGCCGCATCGGCACTCAGGCCAAAGCGTTTCTTGGCCAGGGCGATTTCCGCTTGCAGCCTCGGCAAGTCCCGGGCAGGCATCGACCGAAACCGGGGGCTTTGCCCTACGCCAATCGTGAACGCCAGTTTCCATTCGGTGTCGCCGAGTTCGAAAGCCAGGTACAAAACGTCCGTTTTTGTGGTACTGTTGTCGTTGCGGGTCGCTGTCATGTTTGAGCTCCTTGTAAACCGCTGGGTTTAATTGCACTTGGAGCTTAGCATCAGCGACCCCGCTTTGCTTCACGGACGCCTCTTCATAGTTTCTGACCCCTTTCACACACTTGTGTCGGCAAAGCGGGTAACGTAACGTAGAGGGTTGCCCGGTGCCGCGCGCGTTTCAATTCGAAGGTCATCCATGCCGACCCCCGCCCCCCACGAAACCGAATGGCTGACGCGAAAGAAACGCATCGACCCGCGCCTCAAGGCGCTGGGCTGGACTGTCGTGCCTTTCGATCCAGCTGCCGACACAAGCCGTCTACGGAGCCACGCCGTCACGGAGTACCTGACCGACAACGGGCCGGCGGACTATGCCTTTTTCGTCGATGGGCGCTTGCTGGGCATCGTCGAGGCCAAGAAACTGACGCTTGGACCGCAAAACGTGCTAACCCAGGCGGAACGCTACTCCAAGGGGGCCACGGGCAGCCAGCTCTCATTCAGCGGCGGCTATCGCGTCCCGTTTCTGTATTCCACCAATGGCGAAGTATTCTGGTTCCACGACATTCGCCACCCCCTGAACCGCTC
>CAZNOE010001012.1:0-2405 GCA_964574525.1 uncultured Bifidobacteriaceae bacterium | reverse complement strand
ATTGGCAGTACAAGAATCCCGCCAAGGTCGAGCCGAGCGGCTGGGCCTTCGAGTTCGCCAACAAATGGAATCCGGACGTGGACGACACAGCGATGGTACTGCTGGCCTTGCGGCAAGTGCCGACCGACAATCCACAGAAACGCGACGAATGTTTCCGGCGCGGGCTGAATTGGATGATGACCTTTCAATGTAAGGACGGCGGCTGGGCGGCGTTCGACAAGGACTGCACGAAGAACATTCTGGAAAAAGTTCCGTTCGCCGACCACAACGCGATGCTCGACCCGGAATGCGCAGATATCACCGCGCGCATTTTGGAATTACTCGGCTACGAAAATTTCAGCGCCGAGCATCCGCAGGTGAAGCACGCGCTGGATTACCTTCGCGCGGCGCAGGAGCCGGACGGATCGTGGTACGGACGCTGGGGTGTGAATTACATTTACGGCACGTGGCAGGTTTTGCGCGGTTTGCGGGCGCTGAATCTGGACATGGACGAGCCGTGGCTGCTCAAGGCGCGCGACTGGCTTGAAAGCGTGCAACACACCGATGGCGGTTGGGGCGAACGTGCCAACACTTACGATGATCCCGTCTTCAAAGGCCAGGGGCCGAGCACGGCATCGCAAACGGCGTGGGCAGTCATGGGCTTGTGCGCGTTCGACGACCCGCATCGGCCCAGCGTCCGGCGGGGCATCGAATATCTCATCCGCACACAAAACGCCGATGGGTCATGGACGGAAGACGAAGCGACGGGCACTGGTTTCCCAAAAGTTTTCTACCTGAAATACGACATCTATCGCAACGCCTGGCCGCTGCTGGCGTTCGCCACATACCGCCAACTGCTTGAGCGCCGCGGCCAACCCGTTCACCACGAAGTCAACGGGCAAGCGGATCCCCGCGCTGAAGCGGCCATTCACTCCGCATCATAGGCGACAGTCGCCCCAAGCGATTTGTCTTTGGCATCACCTGCCGCTTGTCGCTGTTGTCATTCGTAGAATTGACTGGCCCAACATCGCCGCCCATGCTCATCACCGCCGATGCTTGAGCAAACCGTCCAGATCGTTTCCAACGAGCGTGACACCGACCTCTACTTCCGTTTGGTCGTGCGCGCACCATACATCGCGCCGCTGGTCCAGCCAGGGCAGTTCGCCCACATTCGTGTTTTGCCGATGAAGGACGCGTTGCTGCGGCGGCCCTTCAGCATCTACCAAGTCGCCGGTGACACCTTTTCGATCCTCTATAAAGCCGTCGGCAAAGGCACCGAAGCTCTCTCCCGGATGCGTGCTGGCGAGGAACTCAGCGCCATCGGTCCCCTCGGTCACGGATTCACCGTCCCGCAGCCCGGCGGAGAGATGCCATTGCTAGTCGCGGGCGGTTACGGCATGGCTGCGATGTACCTGCTGGCACAACGCTCGCCGCAGAAGGGCATCGTGTTCGTCGGTGGCCGGCGGCGCGTGGATATTTTGTGCGAAACGGAATTTCGCGCGCTCGGTTGGGACGTGCGTGTGACGACCGAAGATGGGAGCCACGGCGAAAAGGGACTCGTCACACATCCACTGATCGCCGAATTGCGACGCACAACCGCGGGGCGTAAAATCTTTGCGTGCGGCCCGACGCCCATGCTCAAGGCCGTCGCCAAGATCGCTGAAGAATTCAGCGTGCCGGCGGAACTCTCGATGGACGAGCACATGTGTTGTGGCGTCGGCGTCTGCCTGACGTGTGTCATTCCGGTGAAAACCAGCGAGGGCTGGGAATACCAACGCACCTGCACGGAGGGGCCGGTGTTCGATTCGCGTCAGGTTGTGTGGGAGGCGGCCAAGTGAATCTTTCTGTTCAAATCGGCAAACTGAAATTGCAGAACCCGGTCACGGTGGCCTCGGGCACCTTCGGCTATGGAGTCGAATATGCGCAACTCCTCGACCTGAACCAACTCGGCGCGGTTGTTGTCAAAGGCATCCGCCTCGGCGCCGTCCGCGGCAACCCGACGCCCCGCACGGTCGAGGTCGCGAGCGGTTTGATCAACGCCATCGGCTTGCAAGGCCCGGGCGTGGACGGCTTCATCAAGAAATACTGGCCGTTCCTCAAAGCTCTGAAAGTGCCGACGATCATCAACATCTGGGGCACGACGGTTGACGAATACGCGGAAGTCGCGCGAAGATTCGACGCGCTCGGCGGCGTCGGCGCGCTGGAGCTCAACGTGTCGTGTCCCAACATCAAGGAAGGCGGGGCACAGTTTGGCACGGATTGCAAACTTCTCAGCCAAGTGGTCGCCGCATGTCGAAAAGCGACGACCCTGCCGTTGATCACGAAGATGAGCCCCAATGTAGTAAGTATCGCGCCCTATGCCAAGGCCGCCGAAGAAGCTGGGAGCGATGCGCTGTCGGTCACGAACAGCTATCCGGCGATGGCGA
>CAZNOE010001011.1:0-2408 GCA_964574525.1 uncultured Bifidobacteriaceae bacterium | reverse complement strand
AGCATCACAGGGGCCATGATCTCCCAGCTTTTCCTAGATTTCTGATTCGCGATGGCCGATCAGAAAAAGGGATTGTTCGCCTTCTCCTCCACCACCGTCGTCAACGGTCCGTGCCCCGGACAAATCAGCGTGTCCGGCGGCAACGTGAGAATCTGCTCACGCACCTTTTGCTTCGCCAACGCGCCGTGCTGCGGTGCGCCGCCCATTGAGCCGGCGAAAATCGCGTCGCCCACGATGGCCACGTGCGGGGCGTCGTCCCCCCACGTACCGATGACATAGGTCACGCCATCTTCCGCGTGGCCCGGCGTGTCGCGATTCGTGATGCGCAGGCTGCCGAGCATGATGAAGTCGTTGCGGCGATTTTTGTGTTGCGGCGGCGCGCTCTTCGCGTCCGTATGCATGTGGACTTTTGGATACTTCGCCCGCACGGTTTCAATTCCTGCGATGTGGTCCACGTGCGTATGCGTGATGAACAGGTGCTTGAGTTGCAGTTGATTCTCCTCGATCAACTGGAGAGCCGGCGCAGCGTCCCAGCCCGTGTCGAACAACGCCGCGTCACGCGTGACTTCATCCCACACGAGATAACAATGAACCGTATTGCCGCCTTCGGTCGTGCTGATCTGGCGCAATTCGCGCCACGTGGCTAAATCCTTTTTCGCCGGCAGCCAGCCATTGGCAATGGCTTCCAGTTTTTTCCCATTCAAGCCCAGCAACTCCGCCAGCGCCGCGAAGTTGGGTTTCTTCGCCGACTGGCCGGAATCTTCGAGCACGGCATATTCTGCCTCAGAAAGTCCGGCGGCTTTGGCGGCAACGGCGGGTTCAAGTTTCGCCATCATGCGCGCCTTACGGATGACATCGCCTGCGTGGTCTTCAAGGTTCATGGCGAAACGGTAACGTGCCGAGGTTGGAGTTCAAGCTTTAGCTTGTTGGGAAGGGATGAATGCATCCGGAGATTTTCGGACGCAATCTGAAGCTTGAACTCCAGCCTCACATCGCAGTCGCCGCCGCTGCCGCCAACTTTGCCAGCCACTTCGCCGGATTTGCTTTGGCTTCCGCGACGTTCGTCAACTCATTCAGTCCTCTCGCTTGGGCGAAGAGCTTGTCGCTCTGACAAGCCGGCGAGACCGAACCTGCCAGACCGATGCACGGAGTTTTCAGGCCCGAACAGCGCCGGGCAATCTGGCCCACGCCCTTGCCCATGAGTGTGGATTCATCAATCGCGCCTTCGCCGGTGATGACGAGATCAACCGCGCGCAGCCGCTGCTCCAGTTTTGCCAGTGTGGCAAACAGCTCGAATCCGGGCTCGAGCGTCGCGCCGAGAAACGCGAGCAGGCCGAAGCCGAGGCCGCCCGCCGCGCCCGCGCCGGGCGCTTGCGCGAAATGGCGCTTGAATTCCCCCGCCATCAAGCTCGCCAGTTGGCCCAGACAACGTTCGGCCAGATCGAAATCATCGGGGCGAAGTCCTTTTTGCGGTCCATAAACGCGGGTCGCACCGCGCGGGCCAAGCAAGGGATTTTGCACGTCCACCGCGACCGAGACGTTTTCAAACGGGCGAAGCTTCGAGGCGTGAACACATGACAACCGGTGCAATTCCGTCCAGCGCTCAACCGGATGGCCGTGATTGTCCACGAACCGCCATTCCAAGGCCCGCGCCAGACCGAATCCTCCATCGTTGGTCGCGCTGCCGCCGATGCCGATGAGAATTTGCTTCGCGCCTTTCTCCTGCGCAGCGCGCAACACGGCGCCCAACCCAAACGTGTCCAATTCGAAGGGATGAAACTTGCCCGGCGGAAGCATGGCAAGGCCGATGACCTTGGCAGATTCGATGATGGCTGTTTTCGTTTTCGCTTCCCACCACCAGGTCGTTTCACACGGCCGATGTGCGGCGTCCTCCGTTTTGACCGTCTGCGGGCCGGCGCGCAGCAGGGCGCTGATAACTTCGCCAAAACCGTCGCCGCCGTCGCTCATTGGCAGGAGATCAAGCTGGTCTTCGGGACGCACCTCGCGCCAGCCGCGGGCGATGGCTGCGGCGGCTTCGGCGGCAGACAGCGTGCCTTTGAACTTGTCGGGTGCGATCAAAACCTTCATGGGCATGGACAAATTTCAATCGGCCTACCGCGATGTGCAATCCGAAATTGCGGCTTGGCCAAATGCGCGGACTGTGGCATTCTATGCCCAGACACAAAAACTATGAACAAACCGAGAATTATTGCCTATTTGAAACCGACCTGCGGATGGAGCAACGGCGTGCGCGCCGTGCTGAAGAAATACGACCTGCCCTTCGAAGACCGCGACATCATCAATGACGCGGCCCAGCGGCAGGAGATGATTGAGAAGAGCGGCCAGATGCTCAGCCCATGCGTGGAAGTGAACGGCACCATGCTGGCCGACATTAGTGGCGAAGAGGT
>CAZNOE010001010.1:0-2412 GCA_964574525.1 uncultured Bifidobacteriaceae bacterium | reverse complement strand
GGGCCGGGTTCAGGCCAACATTCCGGATGCTTGGGCAGTCATCATCCAGACGACGCTGCGGTTCTAGCTGGATCGCCGGTCCAAGGTTTAGGCGCCTGTCAGGCGCAGGGTCTTCAGGTGTTTGCCGCGAAAACACAGATCGCGGTCCGCAAATGCCTGTGAATTCCATTCCCATTTTGGCTCGGAAGATGTTAATGAACTCAGCACTCGAGAATTATTGTTTGAGAGTCGGCGGCTGGCATGGTGAATAAGAATTAGCAGGAGACGCTCGAAATTGCGCTGAATCAAAATGGTCACGACAAATGCAGCAGTGAAAGACAGCCTGGTTGTCTGCCGCAACAGCCAGGGCGGCGAGGTCCGCGGCAGCGTGCTGCGATTGACGCGTTATCGCGCGGTGTTTGAAATCTACAACCCGGGCCTGGTGCTGCGCCTGTCCGAAGTGCTGACCGAATTCAAGATCATCATCCGCGATCGCACGATCTATTCGGCCCGCGCGACCGTCAGCAACCTGATGAACGCCGGCACCGCGCTGGTATGCGAAGCTAAACTGGATGAGGCCAGCTTCAGCATCGCCTCCTTTTCGCCGCTGGAAGCCACGAACCGTTTGCACGAGGGCTTCGGCGACTTCCTGAACCAGTGGCAGAAGGTTTACAAGTTGCTGCCCGAATTCAAAGTCGTCGTGGCGGACATGCAAACGTTCCTGGCCGACCTGCGCCTCTGGTTGGAACAAGTGGATTTGGAAATTCGTTCTGGTCCCGCCGGTGACGTCGCGGCGATGGAGCACGACACGGCGCACGAATTAGGACAGGAGATGGTGCCGGCCTTTGACGCCATGCATGAGCGGCTGGAGGACCTCTCCGACCGGATCGAGGAGGAGTATCAGCCGGTCCACCAAAACTTTTCCAAACGCCAACTGCATCCGCTCGTGATGTGTTCGCCCTTCGCCTCCCGGACGTTTCATAAGCCGCTCGGTTACGCGGGCGACTACGAAATGGTCAACATGATCGTGCGCGATCCGTATGAGGGCGCATCGCTTTTCGCCAAAGTCGTGAACCTGTGGTTCCTCAGCCAGTGGCCCGCCAAGGCGCATCGCAATCGCATCGTGTATCTCAAGGAACGGTTGGCGGAGGAAAGCCTGCGCGCCCTCCGACGCGGCAAACCCATGCGCGTGCTCAACCTGGGCTGCGGCCCGGCCCGCGAAATCCAGGAATTCCTGATGGAGCAGGACTCGTGTGACGTCGCGCAATTCTCGTTGCTCGATTTCAACGAGGAAACCATCGCCCACACCAAGCACGTTTTGGATGAACTCAAGCGACAGTATTGCCGGAGAACGACGATCCAAATTCAAAAGAAATCCGTGCATCAGGTGTTGCGGGATGGGAGCAAACCGGTGGTCGGCGAAGAGGGCAAATATGACTACATTTATTGCGCCGGCCTGTTCGATTACCTTTCCGACCGCACGTGCAAGCAGTTGATGAACATTTTTTACGACTGGCTGGCGCCGGGTGGATTGCTTGTCGCCACGAATGTGGATGACTGCAAACCCTTCCGCCACATGCTGGAGTTCGTCCTCGACTGGCATTTGATCTATCGCGATACAAAGAAGGGCGCGACGCTCGTTCCGGACCGCGCCCCCGCCGACGCGCGACGCGTGTTGAAAGACTCGACGACGGTCAACGTGTTTATCGAGACCAGAAAGCCCGACCATGCCTAACAGCGCTCTCAACACTCAGGAAGTCCGGCAGGCGTGGGCGGAGCACGACCGTCAGGTGACGATCAGCAACTTCAAGGTCGCCTGCACGATTGGTGCTCTGACGATGCCGGCCGGTGTCGTGCTGGACAAGGCGATGTATGGCCATGTACCCGGATTGGCTACACAGTTTCTTGAATTGCGCTTCATTTGCGCCGCCTTGATCCTGCTCTTCCTTGGCATCCTGCTGACGCCCTTCGGGCACAAACACTACCGCTTTCTCGGGGTCACGTTGTTCATGCTGCCGGCGTCATTCATCGCTTGGATGATTTACAAATCTCCCGATGGCGCGACGTCGCCATATTATGCCGGGCTGAATCTGGTATTACTGGTGCTGGCGTTCGTGTTGCACTGGACGTTCTGGGAAAGCTTCACGGCGGCCACGCTGGTGATTCTGCTCTACGTTGGCGCGTCCGTCGCCGCCGGCCTTCATTCGGGGGTTCGCGGCGAATTCGTGAACAACCTCTATTTCCTGGTGCTGACGGGAATCATTGTGATGACCGGCAGCTATTTTCACAGCAAGACGCGCTTTCGCGAGTTCGCGTTCCGTTACGAACTCGACAAGAACAAGCGGGCGCTGGAGCAAAGCAACCAGAAGCTGGATCATCAGAACAAGGAACTCGCCGACACCCTCCAAAAACTCACGGAAGCCGAGTCGCAAC
>CAZNOE010001009.1:0-2422 GCA_964574525.1 uncultured Bifidobacteriaceae bacterium | reverse complement strand
CAGACTTGCGCCAAGGCAGTTTCATGGCACAATGAACTTCCGATTCCGAACTCCGTAGAAGAAGCACCATGGTTCAGACGAAAGAAAAAAGCCCCGCGAAATCCGCGGACGTGTATTTGGAAAGGTTCAGCCACTTCGAGCGCGAGGCGAGCCAGCCTTCCTGGCTGCTACCGCTCCGCAAAGCGGGTCTGGCCCGCTTCGCCGAACTCGGCTTTCCCACTCTGCACGACGAAGACTGGCGTTTTACGAACGTCGCGCCCATCGCCAGGCTGCCTTTCAAGCCGGCCTTTGAGCCGACGGACGGCGTCTCCGCCGATGCGCTCAAGGATTTTGCTTTCGCCAGGTTGCCCGGCTCGCGGCTCGTCTTCGTGAACGGCCACTACGCTCCATCGCTCTCGTCGGTCAACAATCTTCCCGTGGGCGCGAAAGCCGGCAGTCTTGCGGCGGCGTTGAAGTCCGACGCGACGTTCTTGGAAAAACATCTTGGCCGCTACGCGCAGAACGCGGACAACGGCTTTACCGCGCTCAATCAGGCGTTCTTCCTCGACGGCGGATTTGTGCATGTGTCCGCCGGCAAAGTTGTGGAAGAGCCAATCCATCTGGTCCATCTCTCCACCGCGAAACAAAGCGGCACCACTTTTCATCCGCGCAATCTCATCATCGCCGAGGCCAACAGCAAGGTCACGATCCTCGAAAGCTATGTCTCGCTTGGCGGCACGAATTATTTCACCAACGCCGTCACGGAACTTTTCGCGGGCGACAACGCGCGTCTGGAGTTCGTTAAGTTTCAGGACGAAGCGGCGGACGCTTTCCACATGGCGGCGTTTCACGCCGAGTTGGGCCGCGCGAGCAACGTGACCGTCCACTCCTTTGCGCTGGGCGCTAAACTTTCGCGCAACAACATCCGCACCAAACTCGCGGGCGAGGGCCTGGAGTGCGTCCTTAACGGGCTTTACCTGACGAAGGACGAGCAACTGGCGGATCATCACATGATCGTCGAGCATGCCCAGCCGCATTGCGCCAGCCACGAGTATTTCAACGGCATCCTCGACGACAAATCGCGAGGCGTCTTTCACGGTCGCATCCTCGTGCAGCAGCTCGCGCAGAAAACTGACGCGAAGCAGACGAACAAAAACCTCCTGCTCTCCGACGACGCCACAGCGGACACCAAGCCGCAACTGGAAATCTACGCCGATGACGTGAAATGCACCCACGGCGCGACCATTGGTCAGCTCAACGAGGAATCCATTTTTTATCTGCGCACGCGCGGTATCGGGCCGGAGACGGCGCGGCGGATGTTGATTCACGCCTTCGCCGGCGAAATCATCGAGCGCATCAAGCACGAACCCGCGCGCGAGGAACTCGACAAGCTCGTGTGGGAACGGCTGGAGGCGAACCCGCATCTGGCGGAGGAGAAATGACGAAACCCGAATGACGAATGGACAGACAATGACGGCTGACATGTTCGGAAACCAGTGGGGCGGGCACGGGTTGCTTTTCCCATTCGTCATTCGTCATTCGTCATTTAGTTTTTAACGGCCATGTTCGACGACCTGAACGATCTTTATCAGCAAGTCATTCTCGACCACTGCAAGAAGCCGCGGAATTTCCACGAGATGCCGCAGCCGACCTGCTCCGCCCAAGGCCACAACCCGCTCTGTGGCGACCAACTCAAGCTCTTCCTCGCGCTGGACGGTGACACGATCAAGGACATCAGCTTCGTTGGGTCGGGCTGCTGCATTTCGAAGGCGTCGGCGTCGTTGCTCACCGAATTTGCCAAAGGCAAAAAGAAATCAGACGTGGAAACAATGTTCGGGCAGGTTCACGAAATGGTGATGTCGGGCACCGTCAACGGCGACGTGGGTAAACTGGCCGTATTTGCGGGCGTTCACAAATATCCCGCGCGCGTGAAATGCGCCATCCTTGCCTGGCACGCCGTCATGGCCGCGCTCAAAGGCGATGCCAAACCGGTGACAACGGAGTCGGAGGCGATTTGAATCTCTGATGAACAAGCGCTAGCGAAAACCCGCCTGCGTCTGCTAAAGTAGCGTCATGAAGAACCAGCACATCGGTTCAAACTTCGACGATTTCCTCGTGGAGAAAGGGTTGCTGGCGGAGTGCGAAGCCGGCGCGCTCAAACGCGCCGTCGCCTGGCAACTCGCGCAGGAGATGAAACACCGCCGGGATTTCCCGCACCACGCTCGGCGGTCGCATGAAGACCCCGCGCACGTCCATTGACCGCCTCTTTGCCGACAACGACTCCGCCGTATCGCTGCAACTGCTCGAACGCGCCGCCCGCCCTAGTGCATAAACAACTCTCTCGCTTTTCTCACGTCCGTGTCCGCGCCAATCAAAACAAAGGAAATTCCATTCTCACGCTCGAAGGCTTTCACCGATACCGAGCAGAAACCGTACAGCTTTA
>CAZNOE010001008.1:2035-2424 GCA_964574525.1 uncultured Bifidobacteriaceae bacterium | reverse complement strand
CGCAGGGAAAACTGGAGAGCTTCTTTGCGGCTCCGCACCGCGCACGAGGAGAGCGGCGGTGAACACGCCCGCACTCCAAACGCTCCGCGAAGTTCGAGGACGCCTGGCAGTCGCGAAGCGTTTGGACTGCGCGTGTCTTTAGCACCGCTTTTGGGGGCGAGGACTTCAACGCAACCTGTCTCGCCGAAATCCGATGAAGGCGGAAGTCGCCAAGACGCCAAGGTGCGGGGAAAACTGGAAAGCTTCTTTGCGTCTCCGCGCCGCCCGCTCGCGTGTTAGCGGAGTTGCGCCTTGGCGTTAAAGTTTGTCGCGGAAGGGTCTTGAGGCAATCAGCACCGTAGGTGCGAAATCTTTGTAGCTCACACAACCGGATTTTTCCAAAGCTCCGT
>CAZNOE010001008.1:0-2025 GCA_964574525.1 uncultured Bifidobacteriaceae bacterium | reverse complement strand
AAGATGTGACGGTTGGGACGCTCGCCCTCACGTCTCAAGGACGCTTTCGCTTTCGATAAGCAGAAAGGTATCCAGAAACGAAATCGTTTCGGTGGTTGCAGGGAAGCCCGTGACGGTCCAGAGCGGACTTCAAGTCGGAATCGGTCGTGATAACCGTGCTCCCCTGTAACGCGAGGTGGGCTTGCACCAAGTAGCGATCCTCCGGCTGGGTATCTTGGATGAGGCTTTCTGGCAATGCAGCGAGTTGATCCATGTCAACAAGCTCGGCCTTGACTGAATTGTAAAGAATGGACTCCTTGAAAAACCGCGCAAACCTCCGACGCGTGGGATCCGTGTGTTTCCAAAAGCTCTCGGCTTTCTGCTCGAATCTGCTCCCCTTTACCACGACAACCCGGTCGCAGATTTCGTAGATCGCAAGGACGAATTCGAGCGATTCACGCTGACGGTCGTTTCCGTTCTCGCCGGAAGCGTCAGACCACAGCCATTCGTCGAGGACGAGAAGCGCCATACTTTGCCGCTATTTAACGCTGAGGAACTTTTTCAAATCCTCAAGCTCTGCTTCGACAAACGACGCCAAGCCGCCCTCGACTTGACCGTTCTTCTGCACTTTCTGCTGGTGGAAGCGGGTTCGCTTACCTTCCTTGCTCGCCAAATAGCAGCGGAAGTCGTCCGCCCCGATCAGGCCCTCTGAAACCGCTGTGAGCAACGATACCAAGAACTGTTCACTGTGAGTGGTCAACACAAGCTGTTTGCCTTCGTCCTTTACGAAGGAGCATAGCGCGCGCGCGAACTTCCGAATAACCGTTGGGTGCAAATGGACTTCCGGCTCTTCAATGAAAAGCATCTGCGTGTCCACCCGATGCATCTTTGCCAGGAGGTAGATCACCTGGTTGATGCCAAACCCTTCATTCACGAGAAACACTGGTGTTCGTGACTTCTTGTCCGTCGTTTGGAAGAACACCGTGGCTGTGCCCGGGGGCGTATGAGTTCGGAAATCCCGGTCGAAAATTTCTTCCGTATACGTCGAGATTCGTCCCGCCATATTGTGGTCATTTATGATGAGCGATGCCACTTCGTCTTCAGTAGTGGGCGACGGCGAGACAGAGACCGGCGTGTAATTCGGTTTGAAGAACCCCCTTCGATGTGGAGCGATATCAATGCCCTTTAGTACCTCCGCAGCCGAGTTTACGCGTGCCGCCAATTGTTGAGCTTGCTGTTGTGACTCAGCGGTCGGCTTCTTCGAAGCTACCGTGCAAGCGATGCCGTTCCAATTGACGCTGTATTCTTCGCTGCCCTTTGTGTGAGGAAACGGAAAAGACTGGTTGAGGCCATACGGGATACTCACCTTTGCTTGCATCTCGAACTGCCCCGCTCTTAGTCGCAGGTTGGCAGAGTTCTTCGCCAATGCCATCTCGTAGCAGTTACTCTCGCCGTCTCCGTTTGAATTGACCCCCAGCGTGATGCTCCGCGCTGGGTCATGGTTAAAAACACACGCGTCGAATCCCCCCAAATCCATGAAACCGAGGTGAAACAGGCCGTCGGCTTGCCGGTTCGGGTTGAGAACAAAATTTCGCAACGCCAGCGCACCATAGAGCACGCTCGACTTGCCGGACGACGTAGGTCCGTACAACACCGTGATCGGCCCTAAGGCAATCTCCTGCGTCTCTTCAATCGACCTGAAGTTCTTTGCTGTAATGCTGGTAATCATAGTAGCCCTTTTCAAGGGTTGTAACAGGTGCAGGCTATCATCCGGCTCTAGTTCATTCAATTCTTTTAGCGGCCTTCAAGCCAATCTCACCCGCCAGCAGATTCGGCAGCAGCACGGCGCTGTCCGGCGCGGGAGATGACGCGCGGTATTTCCAGATCAGCAATGGTAGGGACGCCGCGCTGCGGCGTCCGGTCATCGCAGCGCGATGACCCTACCAAAAGTTGGCGGGGCGTTGGTGGACGAGCGGGGCAACGTGGTGGGCGTGGTGTCGGCCAAGTTGAGCGCGCGGGCGGCGCTGGCCGCGAGCGGGGCGTTGC
>CAZNOE010001007.1:0-2424 GCA_964574525.1 uncultured Bifidobacteriaceae bacterium | reverse complement strand
GCACCCGAAAGCGGCGCTAAAGCCGCCCGCACTCCAGACGCTTCGCGAGGTCCGGCGCGCCACCGCAGTCGCGGAGCGTCTGGAGTGCGCCGTTTTCACCGGCGCTTTCTTTGGGGCTCGCAATCGCGCGAAGAAAATCTTCTCCGGCGACGTGACAGAATTGCGCGGCAGCCGGAATGAGTACCGTCTCCGCGTGGGCGAATGGCGGGTGTTGTTTGAAATGGTCGGCGACAGGATTGTCGTCTATGCTATCGGTGACAGAAAGGACATTTACAAATGAGTGCCACGACATTGAAACGGCGGAGCGAACTGGTCCGTCTGCAACGGCAGATCACCAAGGGCAAGGCTGTGCTTCGTGAACTTCGCGAGACGTTGGAAGACCTCAATGACCGCCTCGAACTGGATCGCGCCATAAAACGCAACGGCAACAAGCCCGGGATTCCGTGGGCACAGGCGAAAAAGGAGCTTGGGCTGGATGATTAAGCGAGACCATCCTTATCGGCGGGGTGAAATGTTTTTTTCTTCTCGTTGCAATGAGTAATACCACATCCATCGCGCCGCCAAAGCCACCGGCCCCGCCGATTCAAAAAGAAACGACGGCCGGCAATTATTTCGTCTCGAACTATCCGCCATTCTCGTTTTGGAAACCGGAGTTCGTGCCGGAGTTTCTTGCCGCACTGGATCGCCCGCCGGCCCACCTGACACCTGACACTTCGCACCTGACACCTCTCGGCCTCTACGTCCACATTCCGTTCTGCCGGAAACGCTGCCACTTCTGTTACTTCAAAGTCTATACGGACAAGGATTCCGCCGCCGTGCGGGGCTACCTCGACGCGCTGCTGGCAGAACTGAAAATCTACGCCGGCAAAAGATTCATCGGCGGTCGCAAACCGAACTTCATTTATTTCGGCGGCGGCACGCCCAGCTACCTTTCGGAAAACCAGCTTCGCCACCTCGCAGATTCCATGAAGGCGCTACTGCCCTGGGACGAAACCGAGGAAGTCGCGTTCGAGGCCGAGCCGGGCACGCTCACCGATCACAAGCTCAAGACGCTCCGCGAAATCGGCGTCACGCGCCTGAGCCTCGGCGTGGAAAACTTCGACGATCACATTCTCGAAATCAACGGACGCGCCCATCACAGCAAGGAGATCGCCCGCGCCTACGCCTATGCGCGCGAGGTTGGCTTTCCGCAAATCAACATTGATCTCATCGCCGGCATGGTCGAGGAGACTGAGGCGAACTGGCGCGAGTGCGTGCGCAAGACAATCGTGATGTCACCCGACAGCGTGACGATTTACGAGATGGAGATTCCCTTCAACACGACGATCTACAAGCAGATGAAGGCCGAGGGCAAACTCGTCGCGCCCGTGGCGGATTGGGAGACGAAGCGTCATTGGGTGAGCTACGCTTTCGCCGAATTGGAGAAGGCCGGCTACACAGTCGGCAGCGCCTACACCGCCGTCAAAAATCCCGAGCGGACCAAATTCATCTATCGCGATCGGCTGTGGCAGGGCGCGGATTTGTTGTCCGTGGGCGTGGCGAGCTTCGGCCACATCAACGGCGTGCATTACCAGAACCACGCAGACTTTGATCCGTATGTCGAACGTGTGAACCGTGGCGAACTACCCGTCTTCCGCGCGCTGACGCCGACGGACGAGGAACGGCTGATTCGCGAATTCATATTGCAACTAAAGCTCGGCCACGTGAGCCGCGCCTATTTTCAGAAAAAGTTCGGCGTCGAACTCACCGAGAAATTCGCCCAACCGGTTCAGCGGCTAAAAGATTGGGGATTTCTTACCGTCGAAGGCGACCAGGTTCTGCTGAATCGCGAAGGGCTGCTGCAAGTGGACAAGTTACTGCACGAGTTTTTCCTGCCCGAACACCGCAACGCCCGTTATGCCTGAGTCTGCCCCACCCGCCGGTCGTGTCAGCGTCGCCGGTGACACGCACATTTTTCCACTGAAGGAGTTTTACACGCGCGCGAAACTGCCGCTGCCGCGCATCGAGGCGATTTCCGGCGATGGCGTGCCCGAGCCTTACAAATCGTTGCTCGTTCACTCGAACGACATGACGCCGACGCTCGAGGACTTCCACAAATCTGTAATCCATCTCGAAATCCTCAGCCGCGAGCGGCGGGGCGATTTTTATTTCCGCGAGGTCGTGTTGCGTTCGAACGACAGCGAGCAAGCGGTCGAGTTCGGCGCGAATAAAGTTTACGTCGCGCGGTTTCCCGAAGAAGCGCAGGATTTGATCCTCCAGGAACAAATGCCATTGGGTCGCGTCCTTAAAGAATGTGCCGTGCGGCATCGCACGGAGGCGAAGGCGTTTCTGCGCGTGGAGTCGGACGCGATCATCAACCAGGCATTCGGCTTGGACAAGACGACCGAACTCTTTGGCCGCAAAGCCGTGATTTCCGACCTGCAA
>CAZNOE010001006.1:0-2424 GCA_964574525.1 uncultured Bifidobacteriaceae bacterium | reverse complement strand
GAACGGAAACAGCACGATGACGCGGATGCCGGGGATATTGTGGAAAGCGTGGGCGACCGCCGAACCGGTGTCGCCGCTCGTGGCGGTGAGGATGGTGAGTTGTTTTCCGTCTTCGCGCAGGAAACGGCCCATGAGCCGCGCCATCATCTGCGCCGCGAAATCCTTGAACGACGCCGTGGGACCTTGATCGAGCCGCATCACATGGACGCGGTCATATACTTTTTCCAGCGGCACAGCAAAGTCGTAGGCCTCGCGGCACATCTGCGCCAGCGCGCCGGGTTCGATGGCTCCGTCTGTGTAGCGCGACAACACGCGAAAGGCGATTTCGTGGTAAGGCAGTTGCGCGAAGGCGGCGATTTCATCCGGCGTGAAGTGCGGAAATTCCTCCGGGAAATAAAGCCCGCGATCCGGCGCCTGGCCGATGAGGAACGCGTCGCGCAGGTTTACTGGTGGCGATTGCCCGTTGGTGCTGTGAAAGAGGAGCGTGCCCATGATGAAAGAATTACAATCCCAGCCACCGGCGCATGGATGCCTCGACCAGCGCGAGTTGTGATCCGTCAAGCTTTCCCAGAGGCCGAACCAGATTGCTACGCGGCACAGACTGCGAACCCTGAATACTGAATACGCCTCTTTCCAACCATGACAGGCTCAGCGCAACCTCAAACTGTGAACCTCGAACGGCGGTGGTGTGCGGCACAACGTGAAACAGGGCGTAGTCCAATTCGCCGAACGAGACGCTCAGGACAAGCACGGGGCGAACTTTCGCTACCATCCCGAGGTCGGCGCGCCACACTTGTCCCCGCTCCGGAATGCTCATGGCTTGCGCGCCTTCTTGTCCTTCTGTTCCGCTTGGTCGAGCATCGTGAAGGCCTGGTCTGCCACGGAAATCTGGTCCTCTTCCGTCCAGACCCCATAAGCATCGTCGTAGATGATGCCGGTATGGCGCTGGCGGTATATGCTGATCAAAGCGCGTTCCACCTGCTGCAACTCTTCGATGGTCAGATTCGGCAAGGCATTCGTGATTTCCGCAACCGTGCTCATGCGCCAGACAGTAAACTGCTCATTCAAAATTCTCCACCCGAATCATCACCGGCTTGCTTTTGACGGCGGGAAGCCTGCCGATGCGCCCAAGCGCCTTCGTCACCGCTCCGTTGGCCGCGTCGTGCAGCATCAGAATCAGCGGCACGCTCTCACCCTCATGGCCTTCCGGCTGGAATACTGAGGAAATACCAATCTTCGCTGCGCCGAGGATCGCGGAAATTTTCGCCAGCACGCCGGGTTTGTCCACGACGTTCAGCCGGACAAAATACTGCGAGACGACTTCATGTATTGACACCACCGCGCCATCGCGCTCATGCGGCACGAACGGCGGCACGCGATGTTTCGTCCCGAACTTCAAATCGAGCGCCGCGTCCGCCACGTCGCTCAATACGGCACTCGCGGTGGCGTCCTTGCCCGCGCCACGCCCGTAAAACAGCGTGTCCCCCACCACGTCGCCGCGCACGAAGACAGCATTGAACACGTGATTGACGCTGGCCAGGACATGCGCGTTCGGCACGAGCGTCGGGTAAACCGAAACTTGAATGCGCGAGCCATCTTGTTTTCTGCTCTCGACCCTCGACCCTCGACCCTCGACGGTTTTGATTATGCCCAACAGCTTGATGGTGTAGCCGAGCTGTTCGGCGAACTTGATGTCCAGCGCGCTGATGTGCCGGATGCCTTCAACATAAATCCTCCTCGGATTCACCCAGAAGCCGTGCGCGAGCGAGGCGAGGATGCCGATCTTGTGTTGCGAATCCCAGCCGTCAATGTCGAGGTCCGGCGGCGTTTCGGCATAGCCCTGCTTCTGTGCGTCGTTGAGCACCGAGTCGAAGTTCGCGCCTTCGAGCTTCATGCGCGTGAGGATGTAATTGCAGGTGCCGTTGACAATGCCGTACAAGGCGATGATGCGGTTGCCGACAAAACCTTCGCGCAGCGCCTTGATGATCGGTATCCCACCGCAAACGCTGGCTTCGTAGTAAAGGTTCGTGCCGTAGTCACTCGCGGCCGCAAACAATTCCTCCCCGTGTTCAGCGAGCAATGCCTTGTTGGCCGTGATGACGGGTTTGCCGAGCTTGAGCGCCGTGAGGATCATTGTCTTCGCGAGGCCCGTGCCGCCGACGAGTTCGACGATGATGTCCGCCTGGGGGTCATTGACGACGCTCTGCCAATCCGTCGTCATCAGGTCAGCCGGGATTTCGTATGGGCGCGGCTCGTCAAACGCCTTCACCGCGATCTTGCGGACGTTGACCTTGATGCCGATGCGGGAAGACAGGAGGCCGCCGTTGCGTTGGAGCGCGTGAAATACGCCGCTGCCCACCGTCCCGCCGCCGATCATTCCGAGGTTGACCTTCTGCATCATTGGCCGGACAGGCTGCCGGGAAT
>CAZNOE010001005.1:0-2433 GCA_964574525.1 uncultured Bifidobacteriaceae bacterium | reverse complement strand
CAAAGGCAACGCCAACTACACCGTCACCCAGCCGCACGAATATCTCTGGCAATGGCAGGACGCCGGCCCGGCCCGGCTCGCGCGCGATTTCCTGATCCGCACCTATCCTGACCAGCACAACAAACTCAGCAAGCGCGCCTTCAAGAAGCCCGAGTACTGCGCCGCCTGCCACAAGCAGTTCATTGACCAGGAAGTCAACCGCGTCGGCTGGGTGCAGTTGCAAAATCAATTCGACAACTGGGCCGCCAGCCATTGGAACACGAAGGGCGACGCGCGGAAAACCGTCGAGTGCCGCGAGTGTCACATGCCGCTGGTGGACTCGCGCGACCCGGCCGCCGGCGACGCCGCCGATTACAATCGCTCTCCGGGCGACAAGAAGCACCGCAGCCACCGCTTCCTCGGTGCCAACCAGATGATGCCCATCGTTTGCAAACTCGAAGGCGGCGAACAGCACGCGGGGCTGGTTGAGAAATGGCTCCAGGGCAAGATCGAAGTGCCCGAGATCAAGGACAAATGGGCCGCCGGCGAAATCGTGAAGGTGAGCCTGAACGTGCCCCCGAGCGTGGCGCCCGGCGAACCGATTCCGCTCCGCGTCGTGATGGCTTCGAACAAGGTCGGCCACGATTATCCCACCGGTCCGCTCGACATCATTCAGAGCTGGCTCGAAGTCCGCGTGACGGACGATGCCGGGCGCGAGGTCTTCAGTTCCGGCAAACGCGACGCGAAGAACTTCATCGAGCCGGGCACGTTCATGTTCAAGGCCGAGCCGGTGGACCAGCACGGCAATCTGATTGACCGGCACAATCTCTGGGAAATGGTCGGCGTGCGTTACCGCCGCGCCTTGTTCCCCGGTTACTCGGACACTGTTCAATACTCGATCCCCTGCACCGCAGCCGTGTTGCAGCCCGATCCGAAAAACGCTGCCGGCCCGGACCAGCGCGAGCAGAAGATGGAACTTCCGTCGCCGTCCGCGCCCGGCAAATACCAGATCGTCGTCATGCTGCAATACCGCAAGATTGACCAATACCTGCTGAACTTTCTTCTGGGCGAAGGCAAACTCACGTCGCCGGTGACGGAGATTGCCCGCGCCACCGCGACCGTCGAGGTGAAAGCCAAAGAGCAGGGGGCGTTGCCGAAGAAGAGCGCCGCGGCGTTGGCGGGCGCTCAGGCACGATGAGCACCGCAGCGCCCACCTCGCCGCAACCCACGCCGTCATCCAAGCCTCCGCTCACCCTGCGCCGCCGGCGGTTGCGCCGGACCCTGGCGATCCTTTCCGCTGCGGCGATCATCGGCCTCGCAGTCGGTGTGGGGGTTTACCTCAAGACTCGCCCACAACCATACCGTCCCGGTGAGCAGGTCGCCGACATCACCAGCAGTCTCGCGCAGCACTTGCCGCCGGACGCACCGAAGCCGCGCCTGACCGACGTGACGCGCGAAGCGGGTCTGGCGTCCTTCCGAACTTTCATCGGCCAGCGCACGTCGCAGATGCCTGAAGACATGGGGCCGGGCGCTGCGTGGGGCGACTTTGACAACGACGGCGATGATGACTTGTTCCTCGTCAGCGCCGGCGGCCCGATGAACCAGCCGCCGGAGAAATGGGCGGCGTGTGAACTCCACGAAAATCTGGGCAACGGCACTTTCCGCAAAGTGGAGGGTTTTCCAGACCTTCGCATTCACGGCATGGCGGCGGCCTGGGGCGATTACGATGAGGACGGTTTTCTCGACCTGCTCGTGACCGCCTACAACCACCTGTTCCTCTTTCACAATGAGCGCGGCAGCGGCAAGTTCACGCGCTACGCCCGTTTGCCCGATCTGAAAGGCTTCTGGTCCGGCGCATCGTGGGCCGATTACGACAATGACCGGCATCTCGATCTCTACGTCTGCGGCTACATTCAGTTCGTCGAGAACGAGGCCGACATCGCACGCGGCCAGAGGCAGCAAGGCTCATTCGTCCCGTTCACGCTGAACCCGGCTTCCTATCCAGGCGGCACGAATCTGCTTTTCCACAACAACGGCGACGGCACTTTCACCGAGGTCGCCGCGCAACTCAAAGTGCAGAACCCCGAAGGCCGCAGTCTCGGCGCGCTCTGGCACGACTTCGACGACGACGGCTGGCTGGACCTCTACGTGGCCAACGATATTTCCGACAACGTTTTTTACCACAACATCCGCGGGAAGTTTGAGGACATCAGCCATCCGGCGTGGGTGGCGGACTATCGCAGCGCGATGGGCTTGGCCGTGGGCGACTACGACCGCGACGGCGACGACGACCTCTACATCACGCACTGGGTCGCGCAGGAAAACGCCCTTTACGACAACCTGCTCGTGGACTTCCGCGCCAAAGCCGCGACCAACGCTGCTGGCGCGACAAACCACCGCTCCGCTTCATGGATATCGCCGACATGAAGGGCCTTGGCCAGATGGCGCTACCCT
>CAZNOE010001004.1:0-2443 GCA_964574525.1 uncultured Bifidobacteriaceae bacterium | reverse complement strand
ACTTGCCCTTCCCGTCCTTGAGACCTGGACTGATCCCTCGCTCAAGAAACGCCTGGATGATTTCGCGTTGTGCCGCCTTCGCCTTTTCCGCACCGCTACCACCACGGCCCGTGTTTTGGACCGCAAGGTGAAAGGGTGTCGAGCCGGATTTGTTTCTGAGAGTCGCGTCGCTGCCCGCGTTGAGAAGACAATTGACGGCGTCGGCACACCTGGTGCGGACCGCCCGATGCAATGGCGTAGCTCCGTTTTTATCCTGAGCATGAATGTCTGCCCCCGCTTTGAGGAGAACGTCTATCATCTGCACTTGTCGTTTGGCGTCCCAAGAGGCGCTCTCAAGGTAGCCGTCAGCCGCGTAATGAAGCGGTTGACTGCGCCGATGATTCTTTGCCGAACCGGAATCCGCGCCCGCCGCCAACAAGATTCTGGCGATTTCCACCCGATAACCAGCCGCAGCGACGTGTAACGCCGTATCGCCTGCATAAACCCAATGCGCGATTCGCGATTCGAGTCGTGCAGCTTTCGCCGTTGCCCTCGCCAACGCGGCGTCTTTGTCGAGCAGCTCTCTTACTCTCGCACGGTCGTCGCGGAGTATCGCCTCGAACAGGGATTGGAATTGGTCTGGCATGGTCAGCTTAGCGGTCTGCCGATCTCCCAATGGTGTCCAAATGGATCAACGATCCGTCCGAGACGCCAGCAATGGGCGTCAGCCACCGGCGCTACCTCAGTCGCGCCTGCTCGAACGGCCTGGGCGCACACGACGGCAGGGTCGTCCACAATCAACAGCATTCGAACGGAACATCCACCCAGCGATTCAGGACTGAAGTTCTTGCGCTGTGGGGATTCTTCGGCGACCCAGAACTCCGCGCCCGACACCGACAGTTGACCAACGCCGCCGCCGGGCACGCGATACAACTCCCTCGCACCAAACGCTGCCTTGTAGAAGTCCATCGCCCGTGGCCAGTCGCGAACGGACAACGTGGCGGTAACGACGGTTCGGAAATTATTGGATCGCCCGGCTGGTTTGGAGGCTTTCATTTTCGTCGCGTTCCGTGTTTCAAACTGTTCTCGGCGATCCGCGCCTTGACCAGTTTCTTCACGAGTGCTGCCGGCAACGGTTGGTCCGGGGTGAAACGAATCGTGCCTTTGCTGGTCTCAAAGTTCTTGAGCTGGTCCTGAAACGTTTTAGCAAGCGTGGAACTGCCGGGATAGAACGCGCAGTGGTTCGCCCACGCGCCGAAATATACGAGCGGTCGTCCGTTGAGCTTGAACCCGGCGAGTCCGTAGCTGATGCCCTCTTCCACGTCCGGCGCGACGGCGTGAATGGTCTTGCGAAGTTTCTCAAGCACCGCTCGCTGCCCGGGTTTCGCGCGCGCGAGATACTCGTCAATGGTTTTGGGTTTGGAGTTCATCGAGCGCATAAGTATCAGAGCACATTTGAAAATGATTGTTGCAATTGAGTTCCCCTCACCCCGCCACCTTTTGATAGATTTCTGCGCACGTGGCAAGAGGCTGATTCATGCATCACACGAGATGTTTGGCGTTGATGATGCCCCATTTGGCGTTGAGGTATTCAGCGACGAGTCGCCGATGGCAGTGGTGCGGTAGATGTTCGCTGCAAAGCAGACAACTGTGGTCGAGCAAATCCGGCCGAACCGTCTTTTCGATCCGCCGCCGCGCCATTAAATCCACAAACTCCTTTTCGTAAATTCCCCAATCGCCTTTATGCTTTTTGTACGCATCGAGGATATCCTGCGTCGGTGCGAGTTCGGGCAGATGAACATACTCGATGCCCCCGATTTCCTTGAGGAAGTAAGCCAGGTCTTCCTTTTTCGAAAAGCCAGCCAGTTGCGAGTTGTTGTTCAAGCGGACGTCCACAACGCGCTTGACCCCGGCATCTTTCAAGCTCGTGAAGAACTCGCGTGCGGTCTTCTGGGTGAACCCGATGGTGAAAAGTTCAATTCCCATAACGCGGCGGATATTCCCGCAGAACGGGTTCTTCCTCGTGGTAGGCGACCTTGTCGCCCTGCAACTTGTAAGCTTCGGCAACGATTTCTTCGAGTGAACGGAAAAGTTCCCGCTCCGGCAGCGCAAGCAAATGCAGCAGCCGTTTCTCCGTCTGCCCGTGGCTTTCCAGCGTTCCATCAGGGAGAATGTGGGAAACCGTCAGGCCGCGCTGGCGCAAATGCGGAGACACAAGAATGCAGCGGTGGCAATCCAGTGGGTCTTTCTCGGCGCACATCAATGCCAGACGCATCTTCGCCGCTCCTTGGATGACGCGTTCAATGCCGCGTTTGAACGCAGGCGTGCGAGAGATCAATTCATAATCTGCCCGGCCATCCAGATAGCACTCGCGTTCCGAACGTCGCGCTCCGAGTTCCTCGCCGAGAAAAACATAAGAGACGCCGTGTTCCCGTAGAGCGCACTCAAGCAGTTCGCGGTTGAA
>CAZNOE010001003.1:0-2447 GCA_964574525.1 uncultured Bifidobacteriaceae bacterium | reverse complement strand
TCAGGTCGTAGGGCGTTTTGCCGGCGGAAAGTTTCCCCTCCACGCTCGACACGATGTGCATCACGTGGCTGTAACGCTCGATGATCATCAGGTCGCGCACCTGCACGCTGCCGAAATCGCACACGCGCCCGATGTCGTTGCGCGCGAGGTCCACGAGCATGACGTGCTCGGCGCGTTCCTTCGGGTCAAACCGGTCTTGCTTTTGGAAAAAACATTTTCCGCTCTGCCAACACTTCCAATCGAAAGCGCCACAACGTTCGATTAAAAACCGGTTCGCGCGTCTCACATGCAGCCGGAGTCCCTGCTTCAACGTGCGCGGGCCGTGCAGCCGAATCCGAAACGAAAGCGGGCGAGTGTCTGAAAATTCCCGGCGACGATTAGCGGGCAGGGCGATAACCTTCCGGCAGTCGGTCGTAATCTGGCGGATCAACGTCCGGCACTTCCTTCAACGCATCCAGAAATTTCTCCCGGCTGCCGCGCTTGGCGCGCAGGGCCACATAGCTCTCGTTACTCCAGACGCCGACGGATTGCGCGACGGCGAGGCTGATGATTTGCTCCAGCGGCACGTTCTCGCGATCCGCAAGTTCTTGCGCCTGCTTCAGCACCGGCTCTGGAATTTGGGCTTCAACGGTTTTCATTTTGCTCTCGCAATTTCATCAGCATTTGCGCCGGAGTTATGGCTTCGATTCCGAAACTTTCCACTCCCGCGAAGTTTCTCAAATTATGCGTCACAATGTAGCGGACACTCGCGGCCACGGCGAGTTCTAAAATGAAATCGTCGTCGGGGTCGTTCAGAAACGGACGCCAGCGAAAACTGATGGCGTGCTCCCGTCCGCTCGCGGCCAGAAAATCCAGCACATCTTCAATCCGCTCCGGATGCAGCCAGAGATGTTGCGCTTCGCGGCACGCGACCTCTTCGTATTCGAGCAGCAGCGCCGTGGATAGATGCAACCGCCAGCGCTCGCCGCCCACCTGACGCAGCAATTCAAACGACGCACCCCGGTGCGAGCGCAGCGCGGCAATCAGGACGTTCGTGTCCAAGACTGTTTCGAGTGGTTTCGCGTCCACAAAAAAATCCTTACCTTGGATTCCTTTCGATGTAATCCCCCAGTGTGTAGTCGTCCATAAACTCAAACTGGTCCATTGGGCTGATGCGCTCAATCGTGGATTCGCCATTTCGCCACGAGCAACAAATCAGCGACGCCGGATTCAGATAGCGAACAAGTCGATTGGATTGCGTGGCGAGCACGATTTGGCAGCGCGATGAAGCGCTCCGAATCGCCTCCACGAGAGTTTCGATTGCGCGCGGAAACAAACCAAGCTCCGGTTCGTCGATGATTACGACGGATGGAGACATTTGCTGAGGCAACGCAAGTAGCGTGTGGAGTGCAATGAGTCGGATAGAGCCATCTGAAAGTTGATGTGGGCCGAATCTTTGGCCGCGATGAGCATCAACCCATTCGAGCAAAAGCTGGCCGTGGTCTGGCTCAAGAACAAAGTCACGGAAAGCGGGAACGCCGACTCGAACTCGCTCGACGACGTCAGAAAAAGTGTCGGGGAATTCGCTCTTCAATCTCAATAGCACTGCCGCGACATTTCCTCCGTTGTGAAAGAGGGAGCGGTTGTTTTCTTCCCGCGCGACGCCCCGAATGTGGGCTTCCATGCTGGTGTCGTGGAACTGAAAGTATCGCACGCCGGTCAACATCGCCCTCACAACGCCAAAGATTGGACGCGTCGTGACGCTCGCCGTTGCGTGCCTCTCTTCTAACAGCGATTCCTTGTGTCCCGCCCCAAACTCGACGAAGAACGGTCTTCCCGGGTGATTGGTCGCTTGAAAAGTGACGGTCTCGCTTGCAAATACGAACGTGTCCGGTGCGCCATGAATCAGCCGAAACGCATAATCATCCCGACCGCTATCTGTGGAAAATGTGAGCTTGCTGTCGATGAAGAGCGCGTTCTTCGACCCATAATGAAGAAGCGAGTTTGCTCCTCCAGCACGACCTGCAAAAAGCTGGAGGTTGCCACTCATCATCATGTTCATCATGTGGAAGAATTGAACGAGATTCGATTTGCCCGAACCGTTCGGCCCGATGAGAACGTTAATGTCGTCGAAAGCTAGCCGAAGGCTTCGGAGTGATTTCCAATTATCGACTTCGATTGATTTAAGTTTTGACGGCATAAAGCGAGTTAGTTTTCAGACCGCGTTCACTTCTTTCCCTTTGCCTTCGCCGCCACTTTCAACCGCAGCGCGTTGATCCGGATAATTGAGTTGGTGGGGAAAAATCTTCATGCAGACCGTTACGCCGTTTTCGCAAACGTCTCCGCCAGCGCCACGGCCTTGAGCATGGCTTTGCTCTTGTTCACCGTTTCCTGAAATTCCGCCTCCGGCTCAGAGTCGTTCACCCAGCCGCCGCCGGCTTGCACGTAGGCTTTGCCGTCCTTGAGCA
>CAZNOE010001002.1:0-2449 GCA_964574525.1 uncultured Bifidobacteriaceae bacterium | reverse complement strand
CATGCCGCCGAGCGCGACGTTGAGCGTGATGACCGCGCCCACCAGCACCACGCCCGCCCAATACGGCAGCCCCGGGAAGATGTAGGCCAGCGTCGTCCCCGCGCCCTTCATCTGCGGCATCGTGTAGAAAAATCCAATGAACAGCACGAACACGACGGCGATCTTGCGGAACAGCGGTGAGTCGTAGCGGCCCTCGGCGAAATCGGGAATCGTGTAGGCCCCAAAGCGCCGCAGCGGTCCGGCGATGAACAGCAACAGGAACAAATAACCGCACGCGTAACAGACGGGATACCAGAGCGCGTCGTAGCCACTTGACATCACCATGCCCGCTACACCCATGAAGCTGGCCGCACTGAGATATTCGCCGGAGATGGCGCTGGCGTTCCAGCCCACACTTACACTGCGCCCGGCCACGTAGAAGTCGTGCGCCGTTTTCGACCGCCGCGCGGACCAGAAGCCCACCCAGATCGTGGCGATGACGGTTGCGGCGCTGAAGGCGAGAATCCAGGGGTCTATGTGCATGGGCTTGAAAAGGGGAAAAGGGGAAGAGGAGAAAAGGAGATCATGCGCGCTTGGTCAGTCGGGGTAAAAGCCACACATCGGGGTTATTCTGCATCTTCACGAGTTTGCCGAGAATGCGATCGTAGGTGCGATGGAGCTCACGTCCGTCTTTTGTGGTCATGTAGCTGCAACGAACCGCGTATTCGATCCAGGATTGAGTCTCGGCAGCCTCGCCCTCGGCGCCATTGAGCTTGTCGCAAAACGCTGCCTCGTACCGGCGCCGCCGCCAGCCCTCAGCAATATGGCCCGACACCGAGCGGGAGGAACGGCGCATCTGGTCAGTGAGTGAATACATTTCTTCGCGCGGAAACTTCTTCGAGAGTTCGAACAACCGCATGGCCACTTCGACGGATAGTTTGTAAACCTCCAACTGCCAATGGTGCGTGATCTTGCGTGAACCATTCATATCGAAATCTCCTTTTCTCCTTCTCTCCTTTTCCCCTTTTCGGCTTCCTCCCCGACGACGTCACGCACTTCCTCCTCTTCGAGGTTAATCGAACGCCGGATGAAAAACCACGCAATGATCCAGACGGCCGGGAAGAAGCCGATGCCCAGGACAAACCAGGTGAGGGTGAAACCGAAGAAACGTGTCGCCATAAACTCGGGCCAGAAGTAGTTCGCCAATGGCAGGCCGAGCAGCACGCCAAGAAACGCCACGGCGCAGGCGATGGAAAGCTTTAGTTGTTTGCGCATCAGCGAGTGCAAAAAGTCATCGCTGTGCATGTCCAGTTTCTCCGGGAATTGCATCGGCAAAGGATGTAGCAGATGCAGCGGCGGCAGGCAACGTTTTGGAAATAGGTGAGTGAGAAGGGGATTTCGCCCACTTACCGGCTCACCCACTCACCCACTCACGAAACCTACCCTTGCAATAACAGCCGCTCGATTTCGACATAACTGGCTACGACACGCGTGGCTTGCCGGAGTTCATGCGCCGGATGGGTGTTCGTGATGGCGATTACCCGCATCCCCGCCGCAAGGCCAGCGGCGACGCCAGGTTTGGAATCTTCGATGACCCAACAATCAGCGGGCGCAACGGCAAGCAACTTTGCCGCGCGAAGAAAAATATCCGGAGCGGGTTTGCCGCGTTTTATATCCGAAGCCGTCACGGTCGCGGAAAAGAAGCGCCGCAAGTCTTGAAGCGATAGCACGGCTTCGACGACCGGCCGTTCTGAGCCGGAAGCCAGACCCAGCTTGCAAACCGGATACAGTTTCTCAACGAGTTCAGCCAGCCCTGCAAATACAGGCTCTTCACGACGAATAATGTCCAACACGCGGTCTCGCTTCATCTTCAGAAGTTGCTCGAGCGATTGCGCCGGCTTGTGCTTCGCGAGGAAGTCCAGCCAAAGCTCGTGATCCGAACGGCCCACCCAATCGGCCCACTGCACGCCGTGGGTGTTGCCGTAGCCAAGTTCGTGCATGACTTCAAGAAAAGCGCGTTCATGGCGCGGCTCGCTGTCCACGATCACGCCGTCCATGTCGAAGATGACGGCCCTGAAATCTTGTGATTGCATCTTTCGCGTAACAACTTAGCCGGGCAAACTCCTCACCCCGGCCCTCTCCCATCCGATGGGAGAGGGAGAATCGCTCCCCGCCCTTCTGGGAGAACCAACCACTGGATTTGCTGAACGGCTTCCGGAAAACAAAGAAGCATCCGATTGCTGTCCCCTCTCCCGTCGGACGGGAGAGGGTCAGGGTGAGGGCATTTTGTGTGGGGTGTTCGACGTAAGCCAACGCACGCCTCAAAGTTTCGTCCCGGCAAGTTCGAGCACGCGGTTGAATTGTTTTTCGGTCACCGGCGAGACTGAGAGGCGCGATTGCTTCGCCAGCACCATCTCCTTGAGAACATTATCCGCCTTGATGGCTTGCAGGTTGACCGGTTTGGCCAACG
>CAZNOE010001001.1:0-2449 GCA_964574525.1 uncultured Bifidobacteriaceae bacterium | reverse complement strand
GAGCCGCGTACGCCGATCTCATCCCTGCCCTTCGTCATAACGAATTCCGGGGCCTTTTACGTCACCACGAACCTTTTTGGAGTTGAGAATAACAATGGAATTACCGTTTCCGCCAACTACGTCGCCATTGACCTGGACGGGTTCACCCTCACCGGGGTCTTAGCGGAGCAACGCCTCCGGTTTGCAGTATCTCGCCGGCTTTCGCCAAGCCAGGAGGCTCGGCGTCACCTGCGCAAGCCGGCGGCTTGCGCCACAAAAACTTTTTCGTGGTTGCCCGCGCGAAACCTGCTACGCTATGCCCTCGCAAACACTGGGAACATGAGCTTTTACGACAAATTGAAATTCGACGCGAGCGGCCTCATTCCGGCGATCGTGCAGGAACAAGGCACGGGCCGCGTGCTGATGATGGCGTGGATGAATCGCGCGTCGCTGGAGAAAACCATTGAGACGCGCAAGACGCATTTTTGGAGCCGTTCCCGTCAGAAGTTCTGGATGAAAGGCGAGAGCAGCGGACACACGCAGACCGTGAAGGACATCGCATTCGATTGCGACGGCGACACGCTGTTGGTCCAGGTCGAACAAATCGGCGCGGCGTGTCACGAAGGCTACAGGTCATGTTTCTTCCGCTCCGTCGAAAACGATGGCGCGGCGTTCAAAGTAACCGAGCCGCAGCTCGAAACGCCCGGGCAAATTTATGGCAGGAAATGAAGGATTTTGAATGAAGAATGAAGAAACATTTCGGTGCGCGGGCCGGAGATTTTTCGTTCCGCATTCTTCCTCCTTCATTCTGCCTTTCTGAACATGGACGACGCAGTTCCATTCGGCAGCAAGTGGTATTTCCTGATGCTGACGCTGCTCATGTTCTCGCGCGGAATGGATTTTCTGAGCACGTGGGTGGCAACGCCCAACCTTGTGCTGGAGGGAAACCCCATCGCCAAGAAGCTCGGCTGGAAGTGGGGGCTGGCGCTGAACGCCGCGCTGGTGGCGTTGCTGGCCGCATGGCCGTTGTCGGCAATTGTCGTGAGCACCGCCAGCGTGCTGGTGGCCGCGCGCAATTTTCAGTCGGCGTGGCTGATGCGTTCTTTGGGCGAGGAGCTTTACCGCGATTGGCACGTCGAACGCGTGCAAGAGACGCGCATTTCGCTCTACCTGTTTTGCCTGTTCAGCCAGACGGCGCTCACCGGCGCCGTCGGCGCGGCGGTGATTCTTTTCAGCCAGACCGAAAGGGGCCAGTGGCTGCTGGTGCCACTGGCGATCGGCATGGGCATCGTGGCCTACGCGGTGGCCGTGGCGTTTTACACGCTGCTGGCCATCTGGCGGCTGCGCCGGGCGCACGGGCGCGCGGAGCAGCGATTGGTCGCCGCGGAAAAGATGCTCGCGAACGGCGGCACACCAATGGGTTCAGAACTGACCGGCGCGTGGGGGCCGCAGGAACTCGGTCCGCCGCGCAAATAAAGTTGCCGAACAAGGGCGCATGTACTCACCCACGCTGGACGAATTCCTGAAGCTTGCGGGACAGGGCAACCTCGTTCCCGTCACGTGCCGCATTCTCGCCGACATCGAAACGCCGCTCTCGGCCTATCGCAAAATCCGCGGGCAGGGCGAGTCGTTCCTCTTTGAATCGGTGGAAGGCGGCGAGCATCTCGGGCGCTACTCGTTCGTCGGTTGCAACCCGCGCGCGGTCATCAAGCAGACGGGCAATCGCATCGATGTCATTGAGGTTGGAAAGGTGGTCGAGAGCTTCACCGTGGGCGGTAGGACAGGCGTCGCGCCTGTCTCTAAATTAGATGATGGAGACAGGCGCAACGCTTGTCCTACGGTTCAAGACGGCCTTGAAGTCGTCGAGCGCGTGATGAAGCGTTATCGCCCTGTCACACTGCCCGGCCTGGCGCGTTTCACGGGCGGCGCAGTGGGCTTCATCGGCTACGAATTCATTCACGACGTCGAGCCGGTCGTGCCGCGTCCGGCGCATGACGAACTGAAAACACCTACGATGTATTTCATCGTCGCGGATCAATTGCTCGTGTTCGACCGCGTCGCGCAGACCATCACCGTGCTCGTCAACGCCGCGATTGACGAAGCCGCCAGCCCGACCGACGCCTACGAAAGCGCGGCGGAAGAAATCGAGCGCCTGCTCTCACTGCTCGAACAGCCGAGCGAACATCATCCTGTCAGCGTGCCCGGCGAAGTGCCGTCGCTCCCGTTCACCTCCAACGTCGCGAAGGAGAAGTTTCTTACCAACGTCGAGGCATCGAAGAAGTTCATCACCGCCGGCGACATCATCCAGGTCGTCGGCTCGCAACGCTTCAGCGTCGAGACCAAGGCGTCGCCCGTGGATGTTTACCGCGCCGCGCGCTCGGTGAATCCCTCGCCCTACATGTTCTTGCTCGAACTGGACGGCTTTTCGCTGGTCGGCGCGTCACCGGAAATTCACGTGCGCTGCGAGGAC
>CAZNOE010001000.1:0-2451 GCA_964574525.1 uncultured Bifidobacteriaceae bacterium | reverse complement strand
CGGCGCGCGATGGATGCACAACGGCGTCTTGTTCGAGTTGTCCTTGTCGCGGTAGATGAGGCCGAACTTGGCGGGCACGGCGAAGTCCACCTGGTTCGTGGCGATGGTGAATTCGCGGCCGATCGCGCTCCACACCTGCACGTCAATCTTCGGCCCGTAGAACGCCGCCTCGTTGGCGACCTCCACGTAGTTGATGCCGGATTCGATCAACACCTTGCGCATCGGGTGACAACGTGGTTCAACCTGGGCAAAAACTTTTCAAATTCGATTCGCGCTAAAATTTCCGTGAACTCGGTCAACGCATTGAATCAAAACCTGCCCGCTCGCTCAATCAAAACTCCTGCCACGAATGCAATGGGTCTGCGAACGAATCCGCACTTGTGCGAGCCAAACCTTCTCCACGTAAATCAAACCAAAGCCGGGCGTGAGACGAAACCGGGCGTGCTGCCCTTTTGCGCGTTACATCCCGAACGCCTTCGCGAACTCGCGCGGATCGTAATAGAGCTTTTGCTCCACCACTTTCCCATTCACGACGCGAATCCAGTCGGCGAACGCTGAAGTAATAGTTCCGCCTGCCGGTGTCCCAAGCGTCATCTCGTAAATCGAGCAGATGTGTTCTCCAGCTTCAAACTGCTTGAGCATTCGCATGCTCTTATGGAATTTCAGGAATGGGCCGACCGTTGACAGATATTGGCTCGCACCCGAAAGGCGCATGAGCGGCCCTTCAAAGGTAATGTTGTCTGCGACCAGACCATCCAAGCCCTGACCCTGCTTGTTGTTGCACACGTCATAGAAGTGATTCACTATTTGACTCGCGGTTTTCATATTTATTTTTGCCGGTTGGTTGTTTTGTTGGTAATGTCACACGACTTGCGTTTTGCAAGTTGAAATAAAAATGCCGGATGGCTTGCTTTTTGCAAGCCATTTTTCAATCGTTGAAATATTGAGATGAAACGGTCAAAGCGATCCCATTGCCCCATCGCGTTCGCGCTGGACATTTTTGGCGACAAGTGGAGCTTGCTGCTCCTGCGGGATTTGCTTTTCAAAAACAAGCGACACTACAGCGAGCTTTTGGCAGCCGAAGAAGGGATTTCCACCAACATCCTCTCGGAGCGGTTGGCACGACTTGAAGCAGAGGGGCTGATTGCGAAATCACGCGACAAGACCAACCGGCGACAATTCATATACTCTCCAACTCAAAAAGGACTGGATTTGCTTCCGGCTCTTTTGGAAATCAGTTTATGGTCGGCAAAATACGACCCTAAAACGGCAGCTCCGCCAGCCCTCATGCGACGCATCCGAGCCGACCGCGATGGTTTCATCCGTGAATTGGAGGCGAGTTTGACAAAGTCCACTCTCAAGCCCTGACTCATGACTTGCACATTGCAAGCTAACCAACCAAAATGAAAACCGTGCTGAAAATCATCCTTATCGCGATACCGATCATCGTCGTCGTGTTCATCATTATCGTTGCCATGCAGCCATCCACCTACCGGGTGACGCGCTCTCTGGTCATCGCCGCGCCGCAGGAGGCGGTGTTTCCGCACATGAACGACCTCAAGAAGTGGGAGGCTTGGAATCCGTGGGGCAAGGCCGACCCAAACACGAAGCTCACTTACGGTGGTCCGGCATCGGGTGTCGGCGCAAACTACGCGTGGGCTGGCAACAGGGAGGTTGGCGAGGGCCGTGCAACTATTACTGAGAGTCGTCCGGGCGAATCAGTCAAATACAAGATGGAGTTCTTCAAGCCCATGTCGGCCACCAGCGAAATGGAATTCACCTTCAAACCGCAGGGCAATCAAACCGAAGTCACCGCGACGGTGACGGGAGAAAAGAATTTCATGGCCAAGGCGTTCTGCCTTTTTATGAGCATGGATAAGATGATTGGCGGCAAGTTTGAGAAGGCATTGGCGGATTTGAACGAAGCGCTCAAAGCGGCGGCCAACAAATGATTCCGTAACATGGCGTTCGATGAACAACTGGCAGAGCGAATCCGTCGCGGCTTCCGCATGGCGCGAGTGCGGTTTGAGGAGAAGCGCATGATGGGCGGGCTTTGCTTCATGCTGAACGGCAAGATGTGCGTAGGCGTCGAGAAGAACCGCCTGATGGCGCGCATTGATCCAGCGGACTATGACACTGCGTTACGCAGGAAAGGTTGCGTGCCGATGGATTTTACGGGGCGTCCGATGCGCGGTTTCGTGTTCGTCAATCCGGCGGGACTGGCAACCGATGGCGAGTTGGACGACTGGCTGAAACTCGCCTTGGAATTTAATCCGAAGGCGAAAGTGTCGAAAAAGAAAACCGCGCCGAAACGAATTCCACTCTCTAACCCGCGAGAAACGAAACCTTCGCGCCAGCGCCAAGGTCAAACCGCAACAGAGGCGAAGCAGGGAAACCTCACTTCACAGCTTTTGCCTCACGCCCTTCGCTCTTTGATGCTCGCCAGAATAT
>CAZNOE010000999.1:0-2453 GCA_964574525.1 uncultured Bifidobacteriaceae bacterium | reverse complement strand
GCAATGGCGCAAGTCAGTCTCGATGGCGCGGGTGAAAGAGTTCCGGAAGAAGTATAAAGCGGCGGGTGTGCTGATCGAGATCGTCAAGGTGGACGGGATATTCAAGATGACGGACGACGAGCTTGATTACGTCTTCGCGCTGGCCAAAGCGCTGGGTGGCCGGGCTATTTCCACTGAAATCTCAACCAAGGACGAAGACCTCAAACGCCTCGGACAGTTTGCCGACAAGCACCGATTCATGGTGGGATATCACGGCCATGCCACGACGACACCCGAGCATTGGGAGACGGCGTTTTCGTTCGCGAAATATAACGGCGCGAACGTGGACATCGGGCACTTCGTCGCCGGCAACAATGTTTCCCCGGTCCCATTCATCAAGCAACATCACGATCGCATTACGCATGTGCATCTGAAAGACCGGAAGATGCATAACGGGCCCAACACGCCGTTCGGCGAAGGGGACACTCCGATTGCAGAAGTTCTGCGCCTGATCCGGGACAACAAGTGGCGTATCCAGGCCACCATCGAGTTTGAATACAAGATTCCGGCTGGTTCGGATCGCATGACCGAAATTGCCCGCGCCCTCAGGTATTGTCGGGAAGCGCTGAGCTAGAGGGAGGATTGTGAAGCCCCTCACCTTGCGATTGATCTGCCTGGCGGCAGTTGTCTTCGTCGCGCTCGCGTTGGTGATGTTGATTGCGACAGCACCGAAGAATCCGGTAGCACTGATCCGGGTCGTGGATGCGTCGGGCAAGCCGGTCGCTGGCGCGATCATTCTGCCAGAGGGTCTGCGCACCAAAGCCGGCCCTTACCGTTCGGGGTGGTACGGTTGGAGAACCGATACAAATGGGGTGCCGAATCCTCCCGTGGTCACGGGCAGCGACGGATATGCCCGCGTTCCGTATCCGAGATTCGTATTCGAGCGGATTGAAACGGGAACCCTTTGCCTTGCGGTCAATCATCCGGACTTTGTACCGGACCGACCGGAACGCATCGTCGCAACGGCGCCCCCGGCTGGAGCTCCGTGGCGGGTGCGGGTCCAGGACTTGTGGGACCGAATCCGGCACAAGGCACTGCTCGTCCGGCCAGACCCAGTCGTGCTTCAGAAGGGAGCAGTGCTCAAGGTAACGGTTCCAATTGATGCAGCGAACTCCCAACATACGCGCGTGTTCGCCCAGGTTTCCGGTCAAACGTCTGAGGATACAAATTTCTGGAGCCGCCCGGAGCCGGGCGTAATTGTCACACGACGGCTTGGCGCCGGGCTGCACACGGTCCGAGCCGTTCAGTTGGATTCAGATGGCTCTGCCTGGTTCAGCGACGTCGTTTCGATCACGGCGGTGACCGGCCAGACGAATGAACTGGTCGCACACTTGAAACGTGGAGCAGTTGTCCGCGGTAAACTGGACGATTCAGTGCCACGCCCGGTGAAGAATGGACGCGTCGTTGCCCACGTCTGGCCACAGGGGTCGAAGCCTCAGGGGAATCCCCCGCAATGGCATTCGTGGGCCGCCGTCCAGGAAGACGGGAGTTTTGCGATCAACTCAATGCCGGAGGGAGATTTGGAAATCGTCAGCCTCTGTGATGGCTTTGTCAGCACAAACGGTCCTGGACAGTCGAGCATGCACTATCCCCAGAAGCATTCACTCGGCACCAACGACCTTGCCATCGTCATCGGCATGGAACAGACGGCGCGCCTGGAAGTCAAAGTGACCGATGAGGCTGGGCGACCTGTGAAGGATGTGCAGGTCAGGACGTGGCCCAATGTTCGTTATGGCGAATGGTCCGCCAGGATCCTGATGGGCGATTGTTACAACACGTCGGACTTCCTGCGGGCGAAGCCAGACAAGGAATTTTCGTGGAGGCAACCCGTCCTGGACTTTCAAGGAGTCAGCGACGGGACCGGGCTGGCGGTGCTTCCGAACCTGCCGCCAAAAGTGAAAGTGTTGGCGGTGGAGCATTCGCAGTTCGCGTTGCCAACCGCTACCACCCCTGACGGTCGGAAGCATCGCCAAGCAAGTTTCACATTGGTTGCTGGTCAAACCAATCGTTTATCTCTTCAGCTTGAACCTCGTGAACGATCAACAATCACGCATTACTAGAGACCCGGCCTCACGAGAATAGAGCGATAGATGCGCTGAAGTCCCTGCAAGCGGACCCGGTGGCGATTTGGATGCCTTGCTCCCCACCCTCCTTCCGGCTTCGCGAGGCTTCGCCGCGACAGGCGACCGCGCGTGGCCTTTCTCGCCGCCAGATCGGTCGGGCTTTGCCCCTTCCGCTTCACGAAATTCGTCGCTCGCATTCCCAACGCGCCAGGGAGTTCCGGCCATGTTTCATGCTTTGATATTCTGACGCGCTGATCTGGCCCCGGTCCCGATCAGGGCTGCGGAGGAAAGGCCTTGATGAACTTCACCAGCGCGCGGACGTCGTGGTAGTTCGCTTTCCACGAATGCGCC
>CAZNOE010000998.1:0-2453 GCA_964574525.1 uncultured Bifidobacteriaceae bacterium | reverse complement strand
CCCCGCCAGCGTCAAATCAACTTTCTCCGCGATCTTTCCGTCGCGAATTTCGATGCGCCGTGGCGTGACGGCAGCGATCTCAGGGTCGTGGGTTACGAGCACGATGGTGCGACCTTCCGTACTCAGCTTGCGAAATAAACTCAGAATGGCTTCGCCGGTATGCGAGTCGAGATTGCCGGTTGGCTCGTCCGCAAAAACAATCTTGGGACTGTTGACCAGGGCGCGGGCGATGGCGCAGCGTTGCTGTTGTCCGCCTGAGATCTGGCTGGGCCGGTGCCGGGCGCGGTTCGCCATGCCCACCGCTTCGAGCGAAGCCATGGCGCGCTCACGCCGCTGTTTGCCGGAAACGCCGCTGTAAATCATGGGCAGTTCGACATTCTGCATCACGTTGAGTTTCGGGAGCAGGTTGAAGAATTGGAACACGAATCCGATTTTCTGGTTGCGCATGGCGGCAAGCTGACGGGACGACGCGTCGTGGATCATGATGCCGTCGAGTTGGATCGTGCCTTTGGTGGGCGAATCGAGGCAGCCCAGGATGTGCATCAGGGTTGACTTGCCGCTGCCCGATGGGCCGATGATGGAAATGAATTCCCCCTCGTCTATGTCCAGCGATACGTCATCAAGGGCGCGGATTTCCTCCTCGCCCAAGCGGTAAATCTTGCTGACGTTTCGAAGTTCGACCAAAGCCATGCTCGTGTTCCGGTTCGGAGAGCACTCGTGCTCACCGCGAACTGCCGCCGTCACCGCCGCGGTTCCGGCGGCGGCCTTCGCCCGATTTGTTTCTGCCGGGACTGTTTGACGATGAGCCGCTGACAGGTGCTTCGGCAGCTTTCAAGATGCTGGCTTCGCGTTCGCCGCCGCCGGGCCGCTTACGGGCCAATTCCCTGGCCTTCTTTTCACGCTCTTCCTTCGGTAGTTCGAGTGACACGACTTCGCCTGCAGTGAGGCCCTCCTGGATTTCCGCGAAGAAAAAGTCTGAGACGCCCACTTTCACATTTCGCTTCTCAACGCCTTCTGTCTCCTCTTGCACGACGTAAACGAAGCGCTCATAAGCGCCGGATTCGGAGCTCTTCTCCGTGAACACCGCCGCCAGCGGCACCGCCATCACGTTATCGGCCGAAGCGACGGGAATCTTGATGTTGGCCGTCATGCCGGGCCGGACGCGCGGGTCCACATTCTTGAGCAGGATGCGCGCGGCGAATCCCTTGATGTTGTTCTTGATTGTCGCCTGCGGTGCGATGCGTTCGACGACGCCAGTCACTTTGAGTCCGGCAACAGCCTCCACGGCGACCTCGACAGTTTGCTTGACCTTGAGGCGCGGCACGTCGGCTTGATTGACATGCGCGTTGATGACCATTTCGTTGAGGTTGGCGATGGTCAGCACTTCCGTGCCACTATTGAAACCGCCCGACCCCGACACCGCCTGGCCCATCGAAACCGGACGCGTCAGCACCGTGCAATCAAACGGTGCGCGGACTTCCGTCTTGGTGAGCCGCTCTTCGAGGATGGAGAGTTCCCGTTGCGCGCGTTCCAGGGAGTTTTTGGCAAGCTCATGAGTGGTCTTCGTGTCGTCAAATAATTCCTGGGAGATGAGCCGCTCGGCAAGCAATTGCTCTGCGCGTTTGAAATCACGCTCCGCCTTCTGCAACTCCAGCTTGGCGCGCTCAATGGCCGTCAAATTGGACTCGCGCTCCTGCTGAAGCTCCTTGTCGTCGAGCTTGAACAACAGGTCGCCCTTCTTTACCTGGTCGCCAATGTCCACGGGAAGCTTGTCAATCTTGCCGTTGATCTCCGGTCGCACCGAAACCTGCTCTGCCGGGCCAATCTCACCCGCGGCATTCACGGCGAAGCTGATGTTGGTTTGAATCACTTCCGCCGTGGTGGGGCGTGACGGCGATCCCGCCGCCGGCCCGGACTTGTGTGTATTGTTCCGCAGGTAGTAAGCTGCGACGCCGATTCCCACGACAACGATGACGATGATGATCTTTTTCATTCCATTTCGGACTGAACAGGTTAGTCGGCTCGCGTCCTGTCTGTAAACGCGAATCTCCCCGTGACATCCGCCGGAGCTGTAGCGGCGGTCTGTGACCGCCGAAAATGGCGGCGCACCCGATGTCGGTAGCAAATTCAAGGCAAGCCGCTCTGGGTCGTCTTGGCATCTTTTGGCCAATCTCACACCCCGATTGCCATCGCGCGAAACTCCGCTTGTCCGCGATTGCCGAATCCCTTTGGCTGTCACATTGTTGGAAGCCGCATGCGACCCGCGTATTTGATCATTCTGATAGTTTTGAATTTTTTCTGGGCTGCCTCGCTTTCCGCCTACAAAGTTATCGAACCGCATCTCCAGCCCGGCGGCATTGTGACCCTGCGCTTTGGCCTCGCAGGAGTGTCATTGCTTCTGCTCTGGCCTTGGCTGCCAGGCAAAGCGCCGCGAGGACTCGACCTCGCCAAAA
>CAZNOE010000997.1:0-2453 GCA_964574525.1 uncultured Bifidobacteriaceae bacterium | reverse complement strand
TGCATGGCGATTTCGCTGGCGAGGCGGACGTTGTCGTAGGTGACGAGTTCGCCGGTTTCGAGAATGACCTTCAGATGCGCCGGGCCGCAGGCTTCCTTGATGGCGGCAATTTCGTCGAACACTTTCGCGTGATCGCCGGCGAGGAAGGCGCAGCGATCAATGACCATGTCAATTTCATCCGCACCATCGGCTACCGCCCGGCGAACTTCGTTGAGCTTGGTGGGCAAGGGAAATTGCCCGCTCGGAAAACCTGTTGCCACTGACGCGACACGCACGGCAGAATTTTCACCGAGAAACTTCCGCGCGCACTTCACCATGTTCGGATAAACGCAAACCGCCGCGCAGGGCGGCACGGTGTATTTCGGTTCGGCGGGCTGGAGGGCTTTGCGACAGAGATAGGCGACTTTTCCGGGGGTGTCTTTGCCTTCGAGCGTGGTGAGGTCGCACATGCTCACGGCCATTTTGAGTCCGGCGAGCTTGGCGCTGGTCTTGATGCTGCGCTTAGTGAAGGCGGCGGCGCGTTCCTCGACCATGATCTGATCCACGGTGGGAACGGGGGCGTGATGCGTGACGCGTGATGCGTGACCCGGCGCGGCGAGGGCTTTCATAGTCGTGCGAAATCTGCGGGGCGGCGGAGGCTTAGTCAATGCGGTTTGAGCCATGCGTCATGATCTTAATCGAAACCATGCAGTTGGCATTGGGGAGCGCACGGACGCGTGCGGCCGACGGCGTCGCGCCGTCGGCTTCGTAAAACAAACTTCCATCGCCGGATGGTTTGAGCGAATAGTGCGTTGGAGTTTGCGGCGGGACGCCGCAAACCACACGCCGGAGGCATGTGCTCCACATTTCACCTGCATGGTTCCGGTTAAGAGGAAACCGGGATCACTCGTGTCGCAGAGCCTCGACCGGATCCATCTGCGCGGCGCGGAGTGCGGGATAAATGCCGAAGACGACGCCCACGAGCGCCGAGATGGTGAACGCGAGTATGGGCGACCAGAGGGTGACAATGGTTTTCATTCCAGCGGTCTGCGTCACAATGAACGGAATGAAGACACCCAGCAGAACGCCGATGACGCCGCCGGCCCCGGCCAGCAGCACCGTCTCGACGAGAAATTGCATGACGATGTCGCGCCGCCGGGCGCCGAGCGCGCGCCGGATGCCGATCTCGCGCGTGCGTTCGGTGACGCTGGCGAGCATGATGTTCATGATACCGATTCCGCCGACAAGAAGGGAGATCGCGGCGATGGAGCCGAGCACGATGTTGAAGATTCGCTTCGTATGTTCGGCCTGCTTGAGCATCTCGAGGGGCACATCAATCTGATAGTCCTTCTTTTTGTGGTTTCGCTCCATCACGGTTTTTACCGCATCAGCAACTCCCATGACGTCCTCAAGCGAAGCAACTTTGACAGTCGCCTCATGAAGCTGGACGCGTTCAGCCTCGAAGCTGCCCTGGCGCTGGCGCATGAGCACTTCGCCGTAACGTTCTTTGACGGTTTCCAAGGGGACAAACATGCTGTGGCTTGCCTGCTTGGTGGAACCTTGGGTCGTGTCCGTTGCCGGTGCGGCCCCACGCGCTTCCATGACACCGATGACCTGGTAATAACCGCCTCCGACACGCACGTGTTTGCCGAGCGGCGAATCCAGGGGGAATAACGCCGGCACCATTTCGGCACCGAGCACGCACACGCTGGTTTTGGTGTCCATGTCCAGGTCCGTGAAAAATCGGCCCTCGGCGACGCGATGATTGCGCATTTCGGGATACCACGGTACCGTGCCCACGACCTCGCAATCCACGCGGCGGCTGATGTTCCAGACGTAGTCGCGGATCTTGCGCGCGGGCAGAACCACGGTGACACCGGGAATCGTGGAGCGAATGGCTTTCACGTCCTTGTAGGTGAGGCCGTATTGGAGAACATAACTTTGGCTGCCCTTGTCCGAAACCTTCTGTTCCTCCGGCGGTTTAATGCTGCGCAGGATGATGTTCTGACTGCCGAGAGTCTTGATTTCTTCCTGGGCGGTATAACTGGCGCCTTCGCCGATGGCCAGCATCGCGATCACGGAGCAAACGCCGAAGACGATTCCCAACACGGTGAGCAACGAGCGCAGGCGATGCAGCCAAAGGCTTTTCACGCCGAGCCGGATCGTGCGCTTGAGTTGCGCGAGGGACAGCCCGCGAATCACGCTAATTGACGCGGATTTCATCTCAGTGAACTGGCTCCTCCGAGTGAAGGGCATCTGGATGGTTTGAAGGCTCGCCCTCACCCTGACCCTCTCCCCCGGGGAGAGGGAACAGCCGTTGATCGTCCCTGAAATTTAGAGAATCAATTTGCCAGTCGCCGCCGTTTATTTTTTTGCAGCCAGGGACAAGCAAACTGCGTGATGCCATTGTAACGCGTGATACCGGCGAACGATTCTCCCTCTCCCTGGGGGAGAGGGCTGGGGTGAGGGCGAGC
>CAZNOE010000996.1:0-2454 GCA_964574525.1 uncultured Bifidobacteriaceae bacterium | reverse complement strand
ACGGCAAATCGAAGTTCACGACGATGGCGCAGTCTTGAAGATTCTGGCCTTCGCTTAACACGTCAGTCGCAAGTAGCACGCGGGTTTCGTCGGCAGCGGAGGAATTGCGCTTGTTGCTGCGTGGACTGAACGCCCAGGCCGCCGCTGTCGGATCGGGATCGTCGCCGGTGACGGCGCGGAGATGCGAGACGTTGGTGGCTTCGATTTGCTTTTCGAGGTAGCGAACCGTGTCGGCGAACTGCGAGAAGATGAGGAGTTTCTCGTTCTTGTGCTTCTTGGAAATGAGGCCGAGGAGTTTTTTGAGCTTGGCATCACGGCTGTCATCCCACTCGCCGGTCCTTTCGAGAATCACGCGCAGAGCTTCAGCATCAGCGTGAAGATGGGTCGCGAGTTCATCGTTGAACAAGCCGGGCCGCACCCAGCGGAATTTGGATTTCTGCGTGGTAGCCAGCAGTTGATAAAGCGCGGCGGCACGGCTGGCGAAGTCGGCTTCGGTTTTTAACGTCCCGGCGGTTTGTTCGAGCGCGAGGGCGAGTTCGGCTTCCTCCGCGTCGGACGCTTCGAGGATGTCACCCAATTGCGTGCCGATGGGCAGCGGTTTGGCCTGCGCCAGCGCGTGAAGCAAAATGTGATTGCGAAGAACATGGCGTTGCAACGAGAGCAGGAACGAATGACCGCAGCTTTCGAGGCGTTTGAAAAGATTCGTGCGGACGTAGCCGATCAATCGTTTCCCCGCGCGGTTCAGGTCATTGAGCAAAACCTGTTCAGCGGCATCGGGTGGCGGCATCGGATGCAGGTGAAGATACTTTTGCAGACCGTAACGCGGCAGGTGGAGATGTCCAATCGTGTCCACGACGGCGGGCGAGAACAGCGCGGCGTATTGATCGCTCTGGTCGGTTTCATCAATATCGAACTTGATCGTGCGCGGCTCGCGTTTCGGGAAATACGCGCGGCGTCCGTCGGCATAGGTGATGAAAAAACGGTCGCGGGTTTCGTCTTTCTCGGCATAGTGCTTCTCGATGAACGAACGTGTGCGCCGCACGAGAAAGAGCCGCATCAAGTCGCGCCAGTCATCCGGGAAGGGACTCGCCTGAAACGCGCGCAGCGTCTTGGGATTGATCTGGAGTTGCGCAATGTCTTCGGCGGTGAGGTCGCGCAACCAGCGTTCCGGGCGCACGCCGAGATCGTCATCATCGGAAAGAAACAGCCGAAGCTGATTGGCGACATCGGCGAACTCCTTGTTGAACGGCGTGGCCGAGAGCAACACGGTGAACTCGGCGTTTTGCGCGATGTAATTGCGGATGGCAACATAGCGGCGGCCTTCGCGATTTCGCAGGTTGTGGCTTTCGTCAATGATCACGAGCCGATGGCGGATGAGTTGCGGGAGATCATCCACGACTTTGCCGAGCGACATGACACGCCCGCGCAACCCGTAGCGGTGGCGGTAGTCTTCCCACATCGGAACGAGGTTCGGTGGGCAAAAAATGAGGGTTTGCAGGTCGTGGCGATCTTCCATCAGCCGTGCGAGCGCCGTCGCCATGAAAGTTTTCCCAAGACCGACCACGTCGCCGAGCAACACGCCGCCGCGCTTTTCTAAATGTCCGGCGGCAACGAGCACGGCGGCGCGCTGGAAAGGAAAAAGTTCCTGGTGAAGTTGCTTCGGCAGTTTGTAGCGGTGCTGGCTGTCACGCGCCTCCTCAGAAAGATGCCACGCCATTTTGAGATAAACGTGGTAAGGCGGCAAGAGATCGGGCCGCGCCCAACTCTGGTCAATGATGTCGGCGAGTTCATCGGTGATGTCGAGACACCAGCGGTCATCCCAACGATCCTTGAACCATTGCGCCAATTTTTCCGTCGCGTCGTGATCGAGCACGTCCACGTTGAGTTCGCCCTGCGCGCTCAAGCCGGAAAATGTGAGGTTGCTGCTGCCGAGAAAGCCGGTGATCGGATTGTTGGGATCCGAACGGAAGCAGAGATAGAGTTTGGCGTGAAGCGGGTGCGAGAGAAACAACTTCACCGCGAGTTTCTTCGCGCGCAATTGGGCTGATAGACGGCGAAGCGCGGTCTCATCGTCGCGGGTGGGGCAGCCCCAGGTAAGCTGGTCTTTGAACGCCTTGGCCGCCTGCTCACGCATCCGTCTGGCGGTGGCAATGTCGAGCAGTTCGCCACGCCGCACGCGCTGCAACGCATCGCGAAGTTCTGCTTCCTCCAATCGCTGCATCCCGACCAACAAGCGACATTGTTGCCCGTTACCGCCCGCCCATGCTTCGACGTGTTCGTCTATCGCTTTCCAGCCACGCAGGTTGAAATAGCCGACGCAGAAATCTGAACGATTGGAAACGGCGAGGGTCTGCCGTAAAGCGGGCAGCAGATCGGCCTCGATGTTATCGAAGATACGGGGCATGGCTGTTCGCTCGCGCGCGAATCAGCCTGCTGTGTGGTGACTGTCCTTTG
>CAZNOE010000995.1:963-2463 GCA_964574525.1 uncultured Bifidobacteriaceae bacterium | reverse complement strand
GCCGCCAGGATCGCCAGCACGGCCACCAGCGTTTCGAGCCGATACGCCGCTTCCAACTGGCTGGCTTCCACGCCGGCACCGCTCTTGAGGGCTTTGTGATATTCTTCGATCCACCAGCGCGCCGTGTAGCGGCCCACGATCCGTTGGGCTTCCCCCCGGCGCTGGCAGGGCAGCGAGGTCAACCGCGTCCAATGCAGGCCCTCGACTCCCGGTGGAGGAGGGCGCTCGCGCACTTCCACCACGTTCACAGTGAAGGCGGGCTTGGCCTCGCCCGGTCGCTCGGGGCCTTTGAGCGTCAACGGGCCGCTGCGCACCTGGACGCTGGCCGTGCGCGCCGCCGCTCCGGGGCGCGCCCGCGATGCCACGGTCATGGTGGCGCGCACGGGCAGTGGTCCGGCCGCTGCCTGCAAATGTTCCGGCGCGCTGGCTTGCGCCCGGTCGCGATAGCTGCGGACGATGAAATCCACGCCGCGCCGTTGACAGTGTTCGATCGGTTCGTAGAAGTCGGCTTCCCAATCGGCCACAAAAATCCACTGGCGGCCCGGCGGCGGCGATTGCGTCTGGTCCAGTGCGGCCGTCCAGCCTTGCGATTGGCGCGGGCGTTTGAGCCGTTGCCGCCAGGTTTCCCGGCCGCGTTTGGGCGGGCCGGGGCGCCCCCAGCTTTGTTGAAAGAACAAACCCAGCGCGAGGCCTTCGGGTCGTTGCTCCAGCGTCCACGGTTCCACCCGCACGGCCAGCGTGGTGTGCAGGAGCAGGCCGCGTCCGCGCCCGTTGCCGATCGGCCCCAAGTCCTGCGTCGCCGGATGGAAGGAGTAGTCCAGTTGGGTGGTGTCTTCGATCAGCAGATACTCGCCCGGTTGGCGGCAGCGGGCGCGGGTGACTTCCCAATGCGGGGTCTGCACTTGGACCGGACCCACCTTGGGTTGGCTGAAAAAGCCGTAGGCCGCTTTGAGTTCCTTCCAGCGCGACAGGGCTTGCGGCAGCGTGCCGTCAGGATTTTGAGCCAGGCGCGTGGCGACTTTCACCAGACGTTGGGTGCGGCGTTGGTCGCCCAGCCGGGCCAACGCGAATTCCTGTTGCGCCCACTGGGCGGGCGTGGACAAGGTCGTGTTCATGGATTGGCCGGTTGAGGGACCGATGAAACCAAAACCAAACAGCCTTCGTTGACCCATGAAATTGCATATCACATCACCTTACGCAAGTCCCCAGAAGATCTGGGTAATGACAAGGACTTCAGTCCGCTTCAATGTGGTTCACTGTTTGGTGCTCGATGCCTGTCGGTCGTAATCGACTTGAAGCGGAAAAAAGCGCCACACATTGACCCGTTTACAAAAACCGGGCCTTGACTCCAGCCGACGCACGCGTAGCTTCACTGCTATGAACCCGGTCGAGGAACTTGAGGAACGGTTCTCCGCCAACCGGTCAGCTTTTACACCACACGCGCGTCAACTTATCACACCATGAAAACTCGAACCCTGATTCTCCTGTTGCAATACTGCT
>CAZNOE010000995.1:0-953 GCA_964574525.1 uncultured Bifidobacteriaceae bacterium | reverse complement strand
CGTCCTTAAGCATCATTAGAAACACGAGGGAGACTGACATCAAGCTGTGAGGGATGAAGACCTTCATTGCATAAACCTCAACAAACCGCCCGCAAACATGCAATCATCACGAACCTCGCTTCTCCTGTTGGGTTGCACCCTGATTGCAGCGATACCTCTGTTCGCTCAAACCAACCAGCCAGCCATCTTCCCCGACGAAGATGCGCTGACGCCGGAGAACTACCGCTTGGTCTGGCCGTCCACCCCCGGCCTCCGCTACGAGGTGCGGCAATCCACCAACCTGCAATCCTGGTTTACTGCGCCCGGATTCCCGGCCACCGCCAACGGGCCGGCCCAACAAATGCCGTTCCTGACTTACGGCAACGCCCGCTTCTTCCAAGTGCGCGAACTGGATGAGCAGCCGCCGGCCATTGTGAGCCAGTATCCCCAAGACGGGGGATTTGCCGTGCCCAGGTTTGCCAATCTTGCGCTGCAACTCTTCGATGTCACCGGCATTGACACCAATTCCGTCCGCTTGACGGTTGGTGCTCTGGGCACCTTCACTCTGGCCAACACCAATCTCACTTGGACCAACGGTGTGTTGACCTTGATCAATGGCGGCAGCATTCCCTTGGGCGGCTGGGGATCCAACGTGACGGCCACGCGTCCCATGCGGATGTTCTCGGCAACCGTGGCACGAACACTTGGAGCTTCACGTTGGAACTCCAGCCGCAGGTGGTGACCAACCTGTTTGTGTTTGGCTCGCCGCAAGCCCAGCGCACCGGGCAGCAGATTGGCAACATCCCAACCGCCGCGCCGACCACCCGCTCCGGCCCCATCCCGATGGGCGCGGGTGACCCGTGGACACTGGAACTGGTGGATACCAATCGCCTCGTCATCTCCTACACGAATACCGCTCCGGCCATTTCCAACAACACCTACCTCTGCAATCTCACTCCGGCTACAACTGACGA
>CAZNOE010000994.1:0-2469 GCA_964574525.1 uncultured Bifidobacteriaceae bacterium | reverse complement strand
GATTACAACGCCACCACTCCGCTCGACCCGGCGGTGCGCGAGGCGATGCTGCCCTTTCTGGGCGAGGTTTGGGGAAATCCATCGAGCGTGCATCATGTCGGACGGCGCGCACGCGCGTTGCTCGATGAGGCTCGCGAGCGGGCGGCAAAAGTTCTTGGCTGCAAGCCAAGCGAGGTCATCTTCACCAGCGGCGGCACGGAAAGCAGCAACCTCGCAATTTTCGGCACGGCCCGCTTTCTCAGCGCCAAGGGACGCCACATTGTTACCTCTGCCATTGAGCACCATGCTGTGCTTCATGCGTGTGAGTATCTGGCGAATAAGGAAGGCGTCGAAGTCACATATCTTCCTGTGAGCCGCGATGGGTTGGTCAGCCCTGACGATTTGGGAAAGGCCATTCGGAACGACACCGTTCTGGTCTCGATCATGGCCGCCAACAACGAAATTGGCTCGATTCAACCGGTGGCCGAGTTAGGCGCGATTTGCCGTAAGCATGGGGCCGTTTTCCACTCGGATGCCGTCCAATGGTTCGGCAAAGAGCCGTTCCACCACATTGACCAATTCAACGCCGATCTTGTTTCCATCTGCAGTCACAAATTCCATGGTCCGAAGGGCGCAGGCCTGTTATTTGCACGTTCCCCGCTACATCCAGATCCGATCTTGTTCGGTGGCGCCCATGAAAACGAGCGGCGCGCCGGCACGGAGAATCTAGCAGCCATCATCGGGCTGGTTGAAGCTATGGAACGTTTCATTCAGCCTCCAGTTTTTGAGTGCAATTCTCTCAGGCCCTTGACCGAAAGCTTATCCGCTACACTCAGTAGATTGGATTGTGTCCAACTCGTAGGGTCGCGGGATAATCGCCTGGCGAACACCGTTGCTTTTGTCGTTCGTGGCGCCGACAGCATATCGTTGCTGGCTGGACTCGACATCGAAGGCATCTGCGCCTCGAGTGGGTCAGCGTGTTCGTCAGGGTCTCTCGAGCCGTCGCATGTCATCGCCGCACTTGGTTACGAACGCCACTTGGCGAATGCCCTCGTTCGCTTTTCGCTTGGGCGGGAATCCACGCTCGCGGAAGTTCAGTGCTCGGCGGAGGTCCTTCCCAAGGTGATAAGCCGCGCACAAACCAACCAACAACACCTTGATTCTGTGTGAATCAGTTGCGGACTTTGTTAACAAGTGCAAGAAATCCTTCTTTTCCTCTGGCGTCAGGTGTCTCCTTCCGCTTTCCTGGGCACGTAAGTCTTTGGCAGAACCTTGACACTCACTGTTGTTTGTCTTATTCACACCCCTTAATACGAATACGTTTTCTTTAAAAAGAAACAGATATTAAGCACCCATGAATCTCACCATCTCAAAAGATCAACTGCTCAACGGTCTGCAAGCCGTCCAGAATGTTGTCAGCACCCGCACGACACTACCCATTCTGTCCAATGTCCTGATGCGGGCGGAGGGGGAGCGGCTGGAGTTTACGGCTACAGATCTTGATGTAACGATCGCCTGTGGCGTGGAAGCGAAAGTTAACAAAGCAGGCGCATCTACGGTGCCGGTAAAAAAGCTTTTCGGGATCGCACGCGAATTGAATGGTAGTGAAATTGATCTCGAAGTGGACGACAAGAATGTGTGCAGCCTGCGCTGTGGGCCTTCGTTTTACAAAATCCACGGGCTGAGCGCGGACGAATTTCCACCGCTCCCCAAGTTTAAGGACGATAAAAAGGTCACCCTGCCGCAGGAAACCGTTAAGAGCATGATGCGCAAGACTTCCTTCGCCATCTCGACGGATGAGGCGCGCTACGTTTTGAACGGGATTTTTATCAGCTTGAAGGACCACAAAATGACCATGGTCGCGACGGATGGCCGGCGGCTGGCTTTGGTGGACGAGGAAGTGGATGTGTCTGAAAAGAGCCAGGGGGAGTTCATCATCCCGGCAAAAGCAGTGAATGAACTGAACCGGCTGCTTCAGGAAAAGGGTGAAGTGGAAATGAAGTATAGCGAGAACCAGGCGGCGTTCACCTTGAAGGATGAAAAAGGGTTCTCAGTGCTGATCATCACCAAGCTAATTGAGGGCAATTACCCGAATTACCGGCAAGTCATCCCCTCAGAGACCAAAGAGCGCGTCACTTTGCCTCGGGAGGAATTTCTGCACGCCCTGCGCAGGGCGGAGATAATGACCAGTGAAAAAGCCAACTCGGTGAAGCTGACTTTCGGGAAGAACAATCTCAGTATAACGGCAAATGCCCCGGAAGTCGGCGAAGCGAAAGAAAGCATAGCCATCAACTACAAAGGCAAGGAAATCGCCGTCGCCTTCAACCCGAAGTATCTCATTGACCCGCTGAATGCGCTGAACCAGGACGAGGTTTTTATTGAATTGATAGACGAACTCAGCCCCGGCGTCCTCAAGATCAACGGGCCGTTCCTCTACGTCGTGATGCCGATGCGGTTGAGCTGAGATTTCCCCGAAAACATTCGCGCCTT
>CAZNOE010000993.1:352-2473 GCA_964574525.1 uncultured Bifidobacteriaceae bacterium | reverse complement strand
ACGCCTGGGGATCGGAAAGATAATACGCCCCCAGACCATCAATCGTGATCAGAATAACATGATGATTCGTGGACGCAGCGGCAAAGGACGGCACAGAAATCCAAAGGGCGAGAACCAGCGCGACAACGAATCCTGTTCTCAGCGGACGCAATGACCCGACCATGTTTCCGCTCGCATTAGGTTGGAGGTTCATCTCATCGCCGACGTGTAGCGCTTGGTGTGGCATGGGTCTCCGCCTCCGCCGTGGCGTCGTGCCAGGCGCTCAGCGCCAGCAGATACCACATGTTATGCACCAGCCACGGCTCGCTCGTGCGGAACGACGGGGAGCGCCCGCCCGCCCGGCTCAGGTCGAATCCCGGACGGTCGGCCAAACCCATCTCGCGCACGAAACCGTTGGGAATCGTTCCCGGCACGGCGCCGCGCTCGTGGCCCGGGATGGAATTGTAGCGGTGATGATAGCGCGGAGGATTCAGCGTTCCCTTGCCTTCAAACATGCAGAGATTGACCGGATTTTTTCCGAGCACCCAGTCCACTTGATCGGCGGCGAATGTCAGCGCGCGCGGATCATGGTTCAGCCGATACACCAGACCTGCGGCCCACGCACGCATCAGCAGTTGAAAGTTGTTTCCAAGGTCCGGAGGAAAAAAACCGTTCGCTTCATCCGCCGACCGCGTGCAAAGGCCAAAGGGATTTTGCGCCGTGCTCGCGCAGAATGTTACATAATCCGTCAGCGAGCGCTTGATGCGTGGAGTGAACTCGCCGTTGGGCTGCGCCAGCGCAAAGCTCGCCAACGCGCCTGCGCTTAATTCGCCGTAATCGCCAAACGCGCCGAGGCGATTTCCGTTGGTCGCCTGCTGACTCAGCAGGCTTTCGACGCTGCGCCGAGCGTAATCGAGATACGTCGCTTCGCCGGTGACGCGATGCATCTCCAGCGCACTCAACAGCAGATGCGGACTGCCGAAGCTGGTTGATAGTTGAGGGTTGATAGTTGAGGGCGGCGGGGAACTTTTTTCCCGTCCATCAACCATCAACTTTCCACCATCAACCATTGTTGCGTGTTTCCAAAGCTGCACGGCCCGGTCGAGGTAATCATTCGTCACACCGCGCTGTTTCAACAGGACTGAAAGCCGCGCCCAGCCGCCGATCAAAAACGGCGAATTGCCTTCGCCCGGTTGAATTACGGGATCGTCCGCAGTGCCGACCTTGTTGTCGGTATGGTCCTCTGGGGCGGACCACTTCGTCCAGTTGCGGCCAGGCCCTTGGTTCACGTGATTGCGCAGGCCGCCCGTTTCCGGAATCTGCATCTTCGCCACGAACTTTGCGCCCCAGTTGGCTTCGTCTAACGCGTCGCACCAACCGTCGGTGTTGCGATCAATGCGGTTGAAGACGTCCGGCGCCTTGGCCTGCGCGGTCAAGAGTGCGAAGACCACGCCGCCGTCGCCATTCTCGTACATGAGCTTGTTGTAATCACCGGCGCTGTGCCAGCCGCCAGTGGCGTCAATGTGCGCGCCATCCGGCAAGTTCGCATCGTCAAGATGACAAGCATTGTGCCAGCCGGGAACGGCGAATCCGCAACGTTGAATGAAGAAAAAATCCACGGCGCTTTGCGCGGTCTGCTTCAACAACAGATCAGCCGCGACTTGAAACGATGGTGATTCCGCCCGCGCGCCTTCCCCCTGGGCTGTGACGCGATAGACTCCGGGCTTCCGGAACCTGGAGAAGTCAACCCGCCAGAAATACCAACCCCAATCATTCGTGGTGCCGGACTGGATGCGACCGGCGCACGGGACGTACTGTTTCCAGGCGACCTTGCCCTGCGGGGTCAGCAACTGGACCTTGAGTTCAATCCCGGAGTCGGGCAGAAAGTTTGCCGCCACCACGGCCGTCTTGGGCCCGGCGAGTTCATAACCCACTTGATTGACGAACACCTGGATCCGCTTCTGTTCCGGGCGCAGACGCAGCAATTCGAAATCGTCGAACCAGACCGGGCCGCCGCGCGCGACGGCCACCAACCGTACGTTCGCTGCGCCAGCCGGTGGCAATGCTGGCGTCAATGAAACGCGCATCCATTCCGGACCGCTGACGACCTTGCTCGCATCAACGCGCAGCACTTGTTGGCCA
>CAZNOE010000993.1:0-342 GCA_964574525.1 uncultured Bifidobacteriaceae bacterium | reverse complement strand
GCACGCCAGAATTTGCGCGCTCGCCGGGCTTTCAGTTCGCGCCCAGCCGGAGAGTTCAAGGCGATCAGTCCATGGCGGCGCGGGATAGTTTACCGAAGCCAGGGCAAACCAGTCGCCATCAGGTGACAGGCGCACGCTGGTCTTGCCGGTCCGATTGATCTCGGAATCCAAACTGAGTTTTCCCGCGCGCCGACCGGGCAACAGGTCGTTGTTCTGCTCTTCGCTCCACATTGGAATGCGGCCGCGGTCGTCGCCTTCAACGCTTTTGTTACCAATGAAACTCGCGGCCACGGGCGCCAGGGTGACATCGTCGAGGTCCGCTTTGCCTCTGACCCGGAATGC
>CAZNOE010000992.1:0-2477 GCA_964574525.1 uncultured Bifidobacteriaceae bacterium | reverse complement strand
TTTGGTTTCAGACATTGCGCGACGAAAGTAAAACGAGAGCGCCGATTGTCAAACGGCGCGCTATCTGGCTTCGCCTTCGCCGATCAACGCTTTGCCAGCCTCCCTGCCGTAGAGCTTGCGATTGCTTTGGTTGAATTCGAATTTCAAATCCACCTCCAGGTTTTGCAACGTAATTAGCTTCCAGTGCGTCGGGATGAAAACGGTCTTGCCGTCGCGCCCAGTCTTTTCCAGTTGGTAGGCGAGCAGCAAATGCAGCGCGTCGCGAGTGACCTTGGGATGTTCGGACGGCGAGTAGTAAAAGGAACGCTGCGTGGTGTTTGCAGTCGTGGCGCTGTAGGTCTTCAACTCCAGATAGCACGGCGGGTCGCCCAGAATTTCCACGTCCGGATAGCCAGTCGTTTGCGCTTCGCCCGCAGTCGTCACAGGCGTTCGGGCGTTCAGACCGGCTTCCTTCAACGCGGCTTTAACGAACGCTTCCATGTGATTGCCAGCTTCATTGGCGCGGGCGGAGAACAAGCCATCCGCGCGGGCTTTCGCGGCGGCGGCGCTGGCGGCGGCAGAAAGTTTCTTGTGCAACGCGGTGTGCGCGGGATTGTTCCTGTCAAAGTCGAGGACGTGGTGTTGCGTGGTGGCGAGGATGACTTCCTTGAACGGGATTTTCTTCGCCGGCTTCGCAAGTTCGGCGAGGGCGGCGGTGGAAGTGAAATTGGTTTGCGCGGCGGCGGGAGCGAGAGAGCCGAGGACGAGCAGCGTGAATGCCGCACAAGGAAAGAGACGCGACCATGCACGTTTGGTAGGGACGTGTTCCACCACGTCCCCATCATTTCCCAAAAGAGAAAGGAAGTTTGTGGCGCGGCGGAACGCGTCCCTACCGATATTGCGCGCGGTCATGGCTTGCGAAACAGCACGATGCGGTTGGTGTTCGTGCCTTTGAAATTGTTGTCCACGCCCCAGCAGTTGGCGGTCTTGGTGAATTTCTGATCGTTGATGAGAACGAGCACCGGCTCAAGTCCCGCCTCCACCCCGCAGGGCAACACGGTTTCTTCAAGCTTCGTTTTGCCGCCGTGAATTTCGCCGACCTCAAACGCAACGTGGCCACCGGGTTTCAGCACGCGATGAAGTTCACGGAAAACACTCGCCATCGCGGCGGCCCAGGCTTCGAGCTTCTTCGGCACGGTGAGCTGAACGGATTTCGGGTCAAGGCCGAGAAACCAGCAGCGCAGCCAATTGTCATCGGCGTATTGGACGACGTTAAGAAACGGCGGCGAGGTGACGACGAGTGAGATGGAATCGTCCGGAAGGGCTTGTGTTTTGTCCGCGGGGGAGTTCAGAAGCAGCGCGTGCTCGGTCACTTTTGCCAACGTGAGGCGAATGACGGGCGTAACATCGCCGAGCAACTGGCGTGATTTCTTCAGAATGATTTGAGCAACCTGGCGACGGAGCGGCGTTTGCTTTCGCTTTTCATTGATCTTGCGCTGTGCGCGCACGGACACCGCCTGGTTTGGCGGCATGGTGTAAACGGAGAAGAAACCCGGTGAGTGACCGGTGAGACGATTGAGCGCGACCATGCAGAGCCAGTCGTCAATCGGATCGACCGGAGCGCCGGTCTCCGACCCGGCGTGTTTCGGCTGTGTCTGGCAACGCGCCGGGTCGGAGACCGGCGCTCCAGCCGCACACACCGTCCGCCGGGCCAGAAAATATTTCTTCAGCGCGCAGAGTTCACGGAGCGTGTCGGGGTGATAGAACGCCAGCAGGTCTTCGGGAAAGTCGTCGCAATCCGCGAGGTTGATTTCCTTCAGCCGCGCCGCGAGTTCATCGAGCAAGGGCGGGTGGAGGCGCGGGCGGGTGAACGTGAGGCTCAACGGATTTATGTCGTTGCCGAACGGCACGCGGCCCAGCAGGGCTGCTTCCAGCGGCGTGGTGCCACGGCCCATAAAGGGATCGTAAACGACATCGCCGGGTTGCGTGAGTCGCTCGATGAAGAAGCGCGGAAGTTGCGGCTTGAAACACGCGCGGTAGGAAATCTCGTGGAGGGAGTTGGCCTGACGCTGCCGCGCGGTCCAGAATTCGTTGACGAAGACTGGCGCGTCGCGGAACAAACCGTCGCCGTATTCAAATCGCGTCGTAAGTTGGCTCGTGGGATTGCCGAATCCACGGAATGCGGCCAGTTCCTCCGCCAGCGCCGGTCGGTGCGCGGTAGCGCGGGTGCCGAAATTCAGGGGCAATTCGCCGAAACCAACCTCGGCGGCATGGTCGTGTCGGGTCGCGGGAACATTCATCAAAGCGCCTCCAGCAGACCAGCGTTTTGCCGCCTCGGCAAGCGACGTTTTAACCCAAAACAGGACTTGCAAGGAATTCACCGCGTGTCTAATCTCTGCCCTCCTTTTTGGGATACGGCCCGGATGGCTTGCTGGTGCAGAGTTCGTCGGGCCGCGATTGAAATAAAATTTATGGCAGTTAAAATCCGCATGAAACGC
>CAZNOE010000991.1:0-2478 GCA_964574525.1 uncultured Bifidobacteriaceae bacterium | reverse complement strand
AGTTGATCCATCGTTTGCTGCAATCCAGCGCCATCACTCCAAACCTTCGTCTCAAGACGACCGCCAATCGAGGACTCTCAACTGCACGGCCCGGCGACCATTGTATTCGTTGACCTGCGCTGAGAAGGCCAGGTCGAATTTTCCAACGGGCAGCGATTCGTTGCCCGCGCCCCACCACACAGCTTCGTGCGTGGTCGAGCCATCGGTGACCCATAGCTTGACGTGTTGTTTGTCTGCGCCCATGCGCTGGAGCGGACGTTGATGCGTGAGCCGGCGCGAGAAGCATTGCACGCCGGGATTCCCCTGCCCCGTTGGTTTGAGCTGGTCAAGTTCCCGCAGCAATTCCAGAGTGACCTCATCCAAACCGACTTCCGCGTCCAGACGCAAGGGCGGCTGCAGGTCTTCCGCCTTGAGCGCGCGCCGGGCCAGATCGTTGAGGCGCTGACGAAAAGCGTCGAGCTTCCCGGGATGGATCGTCAATCCCGCCGCCATGGCGTGACCGCCGTGACGCACGAGCAAGTCGGTGCATTCGCGCAGCGCCGCGGCCAGGTCAAAACCGGCGATGCTCCTTCCCGAACCACGCCAAAGATCGCCGTCGCCGCCCACGATGATCGTGGGCCGATAAAACTCCTGGAGCACGCGCGACGCCACGATGCCCACGACGCCGATATGCCAGAGCAACTGGCCTTCCACGATGACGAAGTCCGCTTCGGCATTGAATTTCGCGCGCACTGCGCCGGTAACTTCCTCGACGATGCTGCGCTCGATTTTCTGGCGCTCACGATTGCGCGCATCGAGCACTTGCGCGATCGGCAGCGCTTCCGCAAGGTCGCGAGAGAGAAGGAGGCCCAGGGCTTCTTCCGCCGTTTCCAACCGCCCGGCTGCGTTCAGGCGCGGGCCAAGTTGAAAACCGACTTCATACGTTCCGAGTTCGACGGGACATTGAGCCACCCGTTTTAGTGCGATCAACCCGGGCCGTTGCGTGGTCTGGAGCCGCGCCAAACCGGCGGAAACCAGAATGCGATTTTCACCGATCAACGGCACGATGTCGGCGATGGTGCCGAGCGCAACCAGATCGAGCAGCGGTCGCAAATCGAATTCCGCCGCGCCGGGCAAACCAGTTTCACGTCCACGCTTGACGAGCGCATGAGCCAGTTTGAAAGCGAGACCGACGGAGCACAACTCGGTCGAGGGTCGAGGGTCGAGAGTCGAGGGCGGACTGCCTTCGTGCTCTCGACCCTCGACTCTCGACCCTCGACTCTCCAGTTGCGGATTAACGAGCGCCATGGCATTCGGTGCTGGTTCAGAAACCTGATGGTGGTCCAGCACAATCACGTCCACGCCCCGGCCCCTTAGCCAGGCGATGGTTTCCACCGCCGTTGAACCGCAATCCACGGCCAGCAGAAGAGTCGCCGGAAACTTCTTCAGGCAATTCTCCACACCGTCCTGGCTGAGGCCGTAGCCTTCATCCATCCGATGCGGCAGGTAGCCGTTAACTTTCCAGCCCAAATTGCCAAGCACTTCCAGAAGCAGTGCCGTCGAAGTCACACCATCCACGTCGTAGTCGCCGAAGATCACGACGGTTTCGCCGTCTTCACGAGCGCGGAACAGGCGCTCGACGGCGGCGTTCATGTTCGGCAGCAGAAAGGGATCGGCCAGTTGTTTGAGGCGCGGGTGCAAAAACTTTTCGATGGTGGCCGGCTCGCTGAGTCCGCGATTGAGCAGGCATTGGGCGAGCAGCGGCGATAGTTTGAGTTGCGATGCCAGTGGCCCGGCAAGCAACGGCTGTGGCGGCAGAAGTGACCAGCGATATTTCATTGCGCCGTCTCCAACAAACGCAACAACGCGTGAAACCACCGGCCGAGATGCGTGACGATCAAGCCGCCCAACAACACGAAATAGCCCGCGGCGATAAGGGCCGCCGCGTAGGCGAACCAGATCATCACGCCGTCCTCTTCCATCATGCTCAACGCCAGCAGAATGATCGCGTAGCATGGCAGAGCGTTCGAGCCAAAGAACGGCGGCGAGGGCAACGGCAGCGCCAGCAAGCCGGCCATGGCGACGATCAGCAACGCGTGCGCGAACCGGGCGATGCGCCAGTTCAACCACGCCGTGCGCCGCGGGCGAACGCCCTTTTCCAAAAAACGGAAGAACTTCAGCCCCGGACCCGCAATGGCCTTTCTCAGCTTCGGGGGCAACTCGCGGTCGCCAAACTTCGCCGGCAACCGCGCGCTTTTGCCGAGCGCCAACCGCACGCCCAACAAGCCGATCATCGGCCCGAGCACCGTGCTCATTCCGGGCACGGAGACCCACGCGATAAACGGCAGGCTCAACAGAATCAACACGAGATACATCCCGCGCCCGTGTGTGCGTTCGATCAACTGGTTGGCCGTGAGCGGACCCGTCGCCTCGCTTTCTGCCAGAATGCGCGCCAGGCTTTGCGACAACGGCTCGTGCATTGTTCAGTCCAGAGTCCAG
>CAZNOE010000990.1:0-2483 GCA_964574525.1 uncultured Bifidobacteriaceae bacterium | reverse complement strand
TGGTGCACCCAGCAGGAGTTGAACCTACAACCTTCTGATCCGTAGTCAGATGCTCTATCCAATTGAGCTATGGGTGCGCCCAAGGTGACCGAAAATACGAGCCGAATGTTCGCGCGGCAAGTCATTTTGAGCTTTCGCTCGGGTTGTTTCTTCCTTCGAATCTTCGGCGTCACATTTGATCCGTCGCACGCCACGCATTTCGGGCTTTGTCCGATGGCTGCCTCCACGCAACTTTTCCTCACGGCAATTGTCTCTACTATTGACTAGCCAAACGCAAGCAAGTGCGCCAATCTTCTTCTGAACCATGAGCGAACTTCAGGTCATCGAGGCCACGCTCGAACGGGCGGCCCGGCGCCGCCGCTGGGCGCGTGCGTTGCACGGACTGTGGCTCGGGTTGCTGGTGGGCGGCGCGGTCTGGCTCACCGCTCTCTGCGTTTACAAACTCCGCCCGATCCCGGTTTCGAGTTTGCTGTGGGCGGCAGGAATCGCGCTGGGCTGTCCGCTCGGGGGATTCATCATCGCCGGCTGGCGCAAATCGCCGTTACCCGAAACCGCGCGCTGGGTGGACGTGAAGCAGAATCTGAAAGAGCGCCTGAGCACCGCGCTCGAAGTCGCTGCCGAACCCAATGGCTCGACGTGGGAACAACTGGTGGTCGCGGACGCCGCCGCGCATCTCAAAGAAATTGATCCGCGCCGGCTCGTGCGCTTTGCTTTGCCAAAGGCCGCGCGATGGGCACTGTTGATTCTGATGTTGGGCGCGGGGCTGGGTTTCGTTCCCGAATATCGCAGCAAGGCGGACAAGCAAAAACAGGCCGATGCGAAAATCATCAAGGAAGCCGGCAAGCAACTCGCGGAATTGACCCGCCGCAGCCTCCAGCAACGCAAGCCGGCGATTGAGAACACGACCAAGTCGCTGGAATCCGTCGCCAGCCTGGGCGATCAACTCACGAAAAAATCACTCACCCGCAGCGAGGCGCTCAAAGATCTCGCCAGCGTCACGGACAAACTCAAGGATCAGCTCAAAGAGTTGGGCAAAGACCCGGCATTGAAGAAGCTGGAACAGGCCGCCCGCTCACTCGGCGGCACCGATTCGCAAACCGCGGCCGGGCTGCAAAAACAGATGGAGTCGTTGCAAAAACAATTGGGCGATCAGAAAGGGACTCCCGAGGCGATGGACAAACTCCAGAAGGATTTGGAGAAGCTGCAGGAAGCCGCGAAGGGTCTGGCGGACAAGACTGGTTCCGGCAACGAAGCCGAGCGGCAGAAATTATCCGAATCCCTTTCAGCGCTGTCGCAACAGGCGCAGCAGATGGGCTTGCAGTTGCCGCAATTGGACGAGGCCATCGCCGCGCTGGCGGCCGACCAGGCGGGGCGCTTCGTGAAGGACCTCGACGCCGCCCTCAAGGACTTGGAAAAAATGCGCGACATGGCGCAGAAACTTCAGCAGCTTCAGGCGCAGGCGGAGAAGCTCGGCAAGAACCTGGCCGAGCAACTCAAGTTCGGCCAGGCCGACGCCGCGGCGCAGACGTTGAACAAACTGGCCGAACAATTAAAGGCCGGGAATATTTCGCCAGAGCAGCTTCAGAAGATTTTGCAGGAGGTATCGGAAGCCGTTCCTCAAGCGGGCGATTATGGAAAAGTTGCTGACCTGCTAAAAGAAGGCGCGAAGCAGATGCAGTCCGGCGACAAGCCCGGAGCATCGCAATCCCTGGCCGCCGCCGCGAAGGAGTTGGAGAAGCTGATGCAGGAAATGGGCGACGCACAATCGTTGATGGCGGCGATGGATAATTTGAAAACCGCTTCGATGTGCATCGGCACGTGCCAGAGCTGGGGAATGTGTAAGAACCCTGGTTTCGGCAAAGGTGGCAAACCCGGCAGCGGCGTCGGCACGTGGGCGGACGAGAACGGCGGTTGGGGCTACGACGGCCAATGGACCGAGCGCTGGGACAACTCGGGCATGACGCGCCCGGACATGGACCCACGGGGACTCACAGAACGCGACGCTTCGCTCAACGATTCACTCACACCCACGAAGGTGAAGGGACAATTCTCGCCCGGCGGCCAGATGCCGAGTATCACGTTGAAAGGCGTGAGCATCAAAGGCCAGAGCAAGGTGGCTTACGAGGAGTCCGTTACCGCGGCCCAAGCCGACGCTCAGAGCGCGCTCAGCCAGGAGAAAGTCCCGCGCGCTTATCAGGGAGCGGTGAAGGATTACTTCGACGATTTGAAGAAGTAAGCTTTCGTCTTATCGGCACTTTGTTTTGTGAATGTGATCAAGTGTTTTATACCAGAGCTCGCGGCAATTTTTCGTGTTCCGTCCTTCGGCGAAAAATGTGAAGTACGCCTTTCTCGGCAGTGTTCTGATATACGGTTGAAAATGATTTTTTCCAGGTATCTGATCGAATGGAAGAATAAAGAACCCGCACTCCTTTAGTCCCTTAGCAGAAAAATGTCGCGCAAAGTGCGCAACATCTTTCGTGAAA
>CAZNOE010000989.1:0-2494 GCA_964574525.1 uncultured Bifidobacteriaceae bacterium | reverse complement strand
CCGATGAACTTGATGCTTGGGTTGCCAGGTTTGCACGTCATCGCCACGCCGTTCGCGTAACGATAGATCACGTCGTAATCCTTGATCGTGTTGTAAAGCCCGCCCGTCCAATACGTGCCCGTGCCCTCGACCTCAACTGGCCCGCTTCGCTCCGTGTCATTCCCCCACTGCGCAGTGTCGAACAAGTGCGCGCCCCAATCGCAAATGATTCCGCCGGAGTAATCCCAGATCCATCGGAAATTAAAATGAACACGGTCGCGTGTGTACGGCTCAAACGGCGCCGGCCCGAGCCACATCTCGTAATCCAGTTCTTTCGGCACCGGTTGCGGCGTGGGATCACCCGGTTTTTGCGGCTGCTGCGGCAGGATCACTTCGATGCGCTGGAGCTTTCCGATGCGGCCATTGCGAACCAGTTCCGCCATGCGGTGATACTCCGGAATCGAACGATCCTCGGTGCTCGTCTGGAAAACTTTTTTATGCTTCCGGACGGCTTGGATGAGCAACTTGCCTTCGTTGATCGTCAACGTTGGTTTCTCGCATTGCACGTCTTTGCCCGCCTGCACGGCCATGATGCTGATCAATGTGTGCCAATGGTCCGGCGTGGAAATCATCACCGCATCAATGTCCTTGCGGGCGAGAATCACACGGAAATCCTTGGTCGTGAAACAATCCTCGTTCTTGTAGCGATCGTTGATCGTTTCCTGCGCGCGGAACAGACGATTGCTGTCCACGTCGCACGCTGCCACGACCTGCGCATCCTTGTGTCGAAGATAGGGCCCGAGATTCCAGCCCACGCCATGATCGCCCGTGCCGATGAAGCCGACGGTGATGCGATTGTTGGGCGAGGCTTTGCCGCCCATGCCGAGCACCGACGAGGGAATGATTTGGGGTGCGACTGCCGCGGCGAACGTTGCGGCGGTAGTCTTTCGGAGGAAACCGCGGCGAGTTATGCCTGAACTGGTTTTGCTGTGCAGTGCAGTCAAGGATTTATCCCAATACTGCATGAGTCAGACCCGGTCTTCCCGGTCCTCGGAAACCATTTGCTCGGCGGAGGACCCGGTTTTGCCCGTGGCAAACCGCGCCCGCAAATCAGCGAGTTCCGCCAGCCACGTCTGAAGCTCCTGCGCCGACAATTGGTGTCCGTTGGCGGATTCAGCGCGGGTCAGGCGCGCTTTGGGTTTTCCCTCAACGGTGATGAGCACGTCCTCGCCCTGGCTGGCGAGTTCCACCAACCGCGGCAAATCCGCTTGGCTCTGGCTCAAGGTCGTTGTCATGGGGGCAAGATACGCTGTTCGGCAAACACGGGCAAGCTGAGGATGGCCAGACGCTTCGTCAATTCCTTCGAGCGATCAATCATGTATGACTGGTTTTCATGGGCTGTTCGTTCGCGAATTTGGCTGACTCGGTTTGCCGAAGAACTTTTGAATTTCACTTTCCGAAAGGCCCGCTGCCTTTAAGAGACCCACGGCGCTCTGATGGGCAGCAGCGCCGTCATATCCTTCACCGAAGATCGCCCCGGTGGTGGTTCGTGTAACAAACTCCACGGTTTTCAGAGCCATTTGTTTGTTCTGTTCAGTCAATGCCTGAATTTCGAGTAATTTCTGATCAACCACTTTGACGGTGTTTCCTGCCAGCCCGAAACTTTCGACCTTGCCCGATCCAACCAAGAAGAGAACCGAAACGAGGAATAGCAGCGAAGTCAAACAGGCATAATGCTGCCAACCGCGCAGATCGCGTCTGTGTATTTGCCAGATGAGATAGACCGCCCCAATTGCCGGAGTGATGATTGCCATCCTCATCATACAATTTCCTTTCGCATGTTGTGTTCAGGTTTGCGGGAGCGCGTTCGCAGGATCAAAACTGCTTCAAGAACCGCGCGTCGTTTTCGTAGAAGAGGCGGATGTCATTGATGCCGTAGCGAAGCATGGCGATGCGTTCGATGCCGAAGCCGAAGGCCCAGCCGGTCCAGATTTCGGGATCGTAGCCGACGTTCTCGAAAACCTGTGGATGCACCATGCCGCAGCCGGCGATCTCCAGCCAGTCCTTGCCCATCTTCTTCACGAGCGCGTTGGTGAAATCAATTTCGTAGCTCGGCTCGGTGTAGCTGAAATAGTGCGGGCGGAAACGAATCTTCACGTCGCTGCCCATGAGTTCCTTGAAAACGAATTCCACCGTGCCTTTGAGGTCGCCGACGGTGACGCCTTTGTCCACGTAAAGGCCTTCAATCTGGTGGAAGGTCGGGTTGTGCGTGGCATCGGCGTTGTCGCGGCGATAGACGCGGCCCGGCACGATGATGCGGACGGGGGGCGGCTGGGATTTCATCACGCGGATTTGGACGGAGCTGGTGTGCGTTCTTAAAAGCAAACCCTCACCCCGGCCCTCTCCCACTCCGCTTCGCTGCGCGGGAGAGGGAGTAGTTGTTCCAGCGTTGGTTGCAATATAGAACGTGTCCTGCGTGTCGCGCGCGGGATGGTCGGCGGGCGTGTTGAGCGCG
>CAZNOE010000988.1:0-2497 GCA_964574525.1 uncultured Bifidobacteriaceae bacterium | reverse complement strand
TTGGAACTGAGAATGCCTCGCGAAACCGAGCCGCCGAGGCCATAAGGATTGCCCAGCGCCAGCACGGTTTCGCCCAACAACAAATCGTCATCCTTCGCGAACTTGATCGCCTTGAACTTTTCGCCCGGCTTTGCGCGTATTTTCAGCAGCGCCACGTCTTTCTGTGAAGTGTACACCACCACCGGTTCGGCGTCGTAAACCCGCCCATCCCACAATTTCACCTGTGCTCGTGAGGCCCGATTCAGGACATGCAGGTTGGTGAGAACATAGCCCTCCTCGTCAATGATCACGCCCGACCCGATGCTGTAAGGTTGTTCCCGCCTTTCCGTCGGCACTCTCCAGCCGAAGAAACGCCGGAACACTTCCAACGAAGGGTCGCCCGCGCGCTCGACAATCGTCGCCGTGGCAATGTTCACGACGCTGGGCAAAACCTTCTCAATCGCATCCACAGCGGCATCACGGCGCACGTCGAGTTCCACCGCGTGCGCCGGCATTGGAGGAAGGTTGACCGCCAGCAAGCCGGCCAGCGGCGCGGCGAGTGCCCGTTGCCAAAGAGGTAGTTTGTATTGATGCTTCATGCTTATAGAAACAGGCAGATTCTCATAAGGATTCGTTCAATCTTCCACGAGGGTGACGCGACCCGCGCGCTGCAGCTTTTCCCGTCGCTCGCCCCGGAGCTTGACTTTGCGAAGGCATCCGCGCAAAAGCAATGACAAGTGTCCCGCGAAGTGCCAAGTACCAGGCGCGAGGTATCAGGTGGAAACCTGACACCTGACACCCCACCCCTCGCACCGTCCTTCTACGCCCAATGGCGCACGCGCCGCGGGGCGGCAACGATTCTGCGCGACGACCGCGATTCTCCTCCCGAGCGTTTGCTCCAGGCCATCTGGCAACACCAACGTCTGCGCCGCGATCAATTGAAGACTTTGGACGGCCAAAGTCTTCGTCTGCTTCATCCCGGTTTCGCCAATGTGGAAGGCGGTCCGGATTTTCGGGACGCGCTCATCCAAATCGGCGATGCCGCTCCACGCTCCGGCGATGTGGAAGTGGACATCCGCGTCGCTGGCTGGCGGGCGCACGGGCACGACCGCAATCCAGCTTTTCGCAATGTGATTCTCCACGTCGTATGGGAAGGCGACAAGGGTCGAGGGTCGAGGGTCGAGAGCCGAGGGCGGAATGCTGACAGGCTGTCGACCCTCGACCCTCGACCCTCGACCGTGTTTGCCGCGCCCGTAACCCTGGCCTTGCGCGAATTCCTCGACGCGCCGCTGGGCGAGCTGAGTCTGTGGCTCGAACGCGAACCGGTGAAATCGTTCCCGGAAAATCTGCGCGGCAAATGTTCCGCGCCCCTGGCCGCGCTGGCGCCAGAGCAATTGACGGGATTGTTGCGCGAGGCGGCACACGCGCGGTTGCAAGCCAAGGCCGCGCAGTTTCAGGCCCGGGCGCGCCACGCCGGCTGGGAACAGGCGCTGTGGGAGGGCTTGTTTCGCGCGCTCGGTTACAAGCACAACGTCTGGCCGATGCAATGCCTCGCGGAGACTCGTTCGCGCTGGGCGCGCGCGGCCCATTCGCCGTTGTTGCTTCAGGCGCGATTGCTCGGCATCAGCGGGCTGCTGCCAGCGGAACTGGTCCGCGCCCGGATGAGCGGGGACGGCTATCTGCGGCGCGTCTGGGATTGCTGGTGGCGCGAACGCGACGAGTTTGAAGACTGCATCCTGCCGCGCAACGCGTGGCGATTTCACGGCCTGCGTCCGGCCAATCATCCACAACGCCGGCTGGCGCTGGCGGCACACTGGGTGTTCGCTGACGACATGGCGACACGACTTGAACGCTGGTGCGCCACCTCGATTCCCGACGAGGCATTGTTCGGTTCGCTGCTTTTAATCCTTCGCGTCGAACCGGACGATTTTTGGTCGTGGCACTGGAGCTTCCGCTCCTCGCGCCTCAAAGAACCTCTGACGCTGCTCGGCGCGACGCGAGGCACCGACCTCGCGGTGAACGTGTTTTTACCCTGGCTGTGGACGCGCGCGAGCGAAGGCAAGAACGAGAATCTGCGCCGCGAAATCGAGCGCCGCTACTTCGCCTGGCCGCCTGCCGAAGACAACGCCGTGCTGCGCCTGGCGCGGCAACGGTTGCTGGGCGGAGCGCGGCGTGGAATTCTCCGGGGCGCGTTTGCGCAACAAGGGTTGATGCAAATCGTCAGGGATTTCTGCGACCACTCGAACGCGGTGTGCGACGATTGTCAGTTTCCGGAATTGGTCAGGGAATTCGCCGCCCGGCCAGATTCACACTGAGATGAAAAGTTTAAGAACAACCAGCATCTCGCCGCGCCGAATCGGTGTTCGGCGGTCCGCTCAGGTTTCCCGCGCTTTTTCCTGCGTGCGCAGTGCGTCCTCGTAGCACTGAAGCGCCTCATCGTAACGCTCCAGCCGATTGAACAGCCCGCCCTTTTGCAGGTAGGCGACGGTCAGCGAACTATCGGCAGCAATGGCGCTGT
>CAZNOE010000987.1:0-2501 GCA_964574525.1 uncultured Bifidobacteriaceae bacterium | reverse complement strand
CGGTCCAACCTTCTTCTCCGGTGGTTCGGGTTGCTTCTCGGTTGTCGGCGCCGGTCCTGCCTTGTTTTGCGGCTCTGCCTGGGTTTTGGTCGGTGGCATCGTTATGCGCCAGTCGGCGCGCTCACAAAGATTTTCAACTATTGATATCAGCCGCAGTTTCAGAGTTCCCGCGTCGGATTTCCACTGCTCGGGGCTGTCACTATCCGTTCAGCGGCAGCGTATTGACGCAAAGAATCTGGCTTCATCAGCGGCACGAGTGGAGCGTGCGTCCTTATCAACAACCCAACACTGGAGTACATTTTGCCCTGCATGAGAGAACGATACACAGGTATGCACACGGGTTGACGCCTCTTGATGCATATGACCGATCGTCCCGTCGGCGCCCACAAACGAGCCCACGGCTCCAGCCTGAGTCACAGTGGCGATCTGCTTGCGCGCAACCTGACCACATATCGTGGCGGCTAGTTCGGCCTCGAAGTGAGCCTCGTTACGAATGTCCAATCGATTGCGCCACGACTCGAGAGTTTGATCGGGACCAGCCCACAAGATTAATTGCACCGGACCCACTTCTTGGATCAACGACGTCAGTGCACCATCTATGCGCATCGTCAATGCCGACAGGTCAGTAAACACATCGAGACTGAGATTGAGGTGATCAAGGTCGTAGCGGGTCCAGATATCTGGCTTTGCATTTGTCATGATATCCTTGAGTTGAGCCGTTGCAATATCGTTTTTCTTATCGCGCGTTGCGTTATCCTCGGCGGCTGATTTGTCGCGACCGCCACAGCCGACGAGCAGCATCACAACCAGTGTGATGAGCACTCGTTTGACCGTCATCGTGGTATCGCCAGGTCAGTCTTAATTTGCAACATGTGGGCAGCAACCGTGAACTTGCTCTCTACCAAATCACGCCACACATGATTGCCGGTGATCTCTAGCTTGTCGTCGGGCGTGCAAACCGCATAACGTCCAACAATAGCTGCACGCTTTACCGCAAATGTGGCTGGACCGGTGTAGCTTTCGATCTCTGCACGAAGGGCCTGCAAATTGCCGGACAGCGCCAGGTTAATGCCATCAGGCACGAGCATGTTATCGACCTGTTCGCGGAAGTGATTGATGTTTGCGTCGTAATTGGGTCGTGTGAATGACGAATAGAGTGGGTGATTGTAGAGAAGTTCAAAGATCGCCCTCGCCCTCCGCGATTTTGGTCCCTTGCCACTCATGGTGGGATCGGGCGCTGTGGACAGTAGCGCACCAGTACCCATGATCCAATACGCGCGAAACTCAGTGGAATACTGGCCGAGGGCGCCTGGTTCGATTTTGTCTGCCGCATGAATTCCTTCATGGGCCAACAAAGCGGCCATTTCAGCATTTGGGCGCTTTGTTGCTGGTGCGTTAATCCGTGGGGTCAGGTTGAGAAACACATGGTTGGGGAATGCCCCCACACGCCAACCCGCAGCGCCGGGACCCGCTTTCAACACTCTGCCGTTGCTCATATTGCCTAGGGCGTAAGCGACCTGTGTCGCTGGGTTGCCACCGTTGGCTGCCAACCACGCAGCCGAATCTGAACGCACGATTACTGCCTCGACTTGGATCGCACCACTGGCGACGGCGTTCGCTACCCTATGATGGGGTGAGGTTGGAGGAAAGCCGGTCGTCATGTAGTTGAGCAAGCTGCCTGCCGTGGCCGCCGGTTCTATGAGAGCCACATTATCCGCCGTCAAGATGGCAGCGTCAGTGCCAGCGGCCACGGGAAGACTTGGCGCCACGTTGAACGCCAAGTTGAGCGTCTTGATAGCGGGTCCAGCAGACGGAAAGAATGAGACATTGATTTCCATCGGCTCGCTGGCCGGGGGTATAGCAGGCTCCCGCTCGATGTATGAGCCGAGCTGGTCAGACCGGGCAGTGGGGCCAAACGGTTTGCGAGCAAATGTGTGTACAACCACCCCCCCTTTCTTGACTTCACCCTCCATCGCGATTTGTAGGCCTGCGTTGTCGGCAGGTAAACTCGGACGAATGGTAAGTGACAATTGACCACCGTAGTAGTGAATTGTCGAACCGCCTGCGAGGAGTGTGGCCACATTTTCATCCATAAAGGACGCACCAATGGCGATGTGATTCACAAACCAGTCCTGGCGTTTATCTTCAACCGTAACCGTAGCGGTCTTCTCTGCAAAGTCAGCACTGGGCACCGGTGGCATATTCAAGCGTGTTGTAAAGACACGTGACGGCGCCCCACCGGCGTTGGGGTCCACCTTGGCCGTATGGGGCACCGCATTGCTGCCAATCGGCCAAGGACCCTGATCGTCCTGTCCGCTTATAACCTGTGCAGCTGGCTCCACCACTATATGGCGACGTGCCGGCACTCCGGGATTTGGAACGCCGCTTTTGACCTGAAATGTGAGGTTTTGTTCGGCAGTTTGCGCCAGCACTGGGGACGGTGGAGCTGCCAGGGTAATGCCCCCTAACCAGGCACGTTTAGCGGCATCTAAGGCGGGCGG
>CAZNOE010000986.1:0-2516 GCA_964574525.1 uncultured Bifidobacteriaceae bacterium | reverse complement strand
AACGCCCGTCAGCCGCGCCGGTGGATGACGAAGAAGACGCGCCGCACAAACGCGAAGAGACGCTGGAGATCTCGATGGCGAAGTAAGTTTGAATCTTTTTTCCTGTCGGTGGGACGAGTTGTTGTTGTTGTGAGGTTCGTGAAACGACGTGAAGTCAGTTCGTAATATGGCAGCGCCAGCACTCAACGAAATCGAAGAGCAGTTCGTTCATCTGCCGCGCGAGGAACAGTTTATCCTCCTGGAACGCCTCGTGCATCAGCTTCGGCTCGGCGCGGCCGGCAATGGGAGCTTTCGCAATCCCTTGTCGGCGGTTGTTCCCGGTGATCGCGTGCCCTGGCACCAATCGGATGGCGCAACCGTGGACTTCCGCGCTGCCGAGTCGGACCTGCTGAGCGAAGCGTGGTGACGGTTATCACCACCTAAAGCACCATCGGCATGGCCGACGTGCTTTACGGCGTGACGATGGAAGAGCACGGCATCAGCAAGATCGTCAGCGTCAAGTTCCACAAAGCCGACGAACCTCCGACCCAAACCGCCAAGGAAGAAGACGCGCCGCACAAACGCGAGGAGACGCTGGCGATCTCGATGGCGAAGTAGGGTGCCGGGAGGGACGGCTTCCAACGCCGTCCCCATCTTCTCCGGTTTTTGATTTGGAGCGCGATGGAACGCGTCCCTCCCGGTTTCGGGAAGCGCAGTCACGACGGCTGAACAAAACCTTGTTTTTCCGTGGAATTTGGCTAGTTTTGTTCTCATGAGCACCGTTGTCGGATCGTTACCACCTGAAGTCGGTGAACTCGGCAATTTTGAAGCACGCATGAGGCGAAACCTGCGCGCTGCGGTGGAGGATTGGGATGAGGTTTGCTCTGCGCTCGGCGCATGGGAAGGCGAGCATCTGACCAACGACGAATTCCCATCAGCGAAAAACCAACACCGGGCCTGGGTGACGAAATTGTTGTCGTGGGGTCAGCTTATGCAGCAAGTGACGAAGGATTCAGGCTTTTCCGACCAGGCGATTGTCGTCCGCGTCAATGCGCGATTGCGTCACCTCCAGGACAAACTTGCTTTGTGGCATGGCGAGATGACGCGCGATGAGGAAGAACGCATTATGCGTTCAGCTTTTGTATGCCTATAGAAACCATTGAACCCACGGAGATCGAATCACCCCGCTGGCAAGCTGTCGGCCTGGTGTTGGATCAAAATGCTCGCGACTTGCGGACGAGGCGTTATGGCCGGTTGCAGGAGGTCGTCGGTTGGTTCAAGGGCATTGACCTGTTTCGCCAAGCGGAGTTGGAGCGCATGATTGAGCGCAAGCCAACGCCATTGGACAAGGCGCTATCACAAGACATGGCTGGCCGCGCTCATTGCCGAAGGCGAACGACTGCTCACGGAAGTCCGCCGCAGCGGCGGCCTGCCTCGGAATCCCTCCGGCATCAAGCTCTCCGACGTTGAGGCAACAGTTGAGGAACTTTACGACACGCAGGCGGAATGGTACGGCAGCCTGAAACCGGCGCGCCGGGCGGCGTTGTTCAAAGAACTCTTCAATGGCCCGAAATCCTGAACTGGAGGCCATCTTACAGGCACGCTACGAATTGGAAACCTGCGCGCCCGATCAAAAAACTGCGTGCCGTATGCGGCTGGATACCTTGATCGAAGCAGCCTTTGCCAAATCGGCGAGAAAGGATTTGCCAGCGCGCACTTTTATTGAAATCACGGCGGAGGCGTATCAAGCAAGCCTCTGGCCTGCCATAGCGTAACACCTGCGACTATTCAAAAAGGAATACGGGGAATCTCAACTTCTTCGGCCTCCTCATCATGGGGGAGTTTCAGACCATTCGCCTTCAGATAGAGGATTCAGCCATAGGCTCCCGCGTCGCCGTCTCAGTTCTTCCTCGGTATCCTGTGCGCCGTGAAGGACGCCCAGCACCACTACCGTCTCGCGAAGGACGAAATAGAAAATACCGTAAGGAAACTTGCGCAGGTTCACCCGCCGAACATCCGAGAATCGAATGGCGTAGAGGAGTGCTTCGTCGTTCAAGCGTCGGAACAGGTCCTTTGCTTCCGCCTCCAGGCGCAATCCGATCCCCCGCTCTTTCCGCTCATACCACGCGGACGCCTCGGCAAGGTCAATCGGCACGAGCGGGTGAAAATCGAGCCTGAACCTCACGGCGGATGCCCTCGAAAAAACGGTCTAATTCTTCTTCGTTCGTAACGCGGATGAAACGTTCCGGGTGGTCAAAGTATTCCTGCCGGCGATGCAGCAGTTCGGCCTTCTGCGCCTCCGTCACTTCATCGCTCCCGGCAAACAATTCGTAGCGATTCTCATCGAGCCAGAGCAACAGCCGCCGGCGTTCTTCTGCTGGCATTTCCCGGATAGCGGACTCGACTTGTTCAATGCTCATGTTGAAAAGTTTTCCTTGGTTCACCACGCAAGTAGTGACCGTGGTTCAGCGCGAAATCTTTTGGCCAGTGGGGACGCGGCTTCGCGACCTTCAGAATGGCTTTCAGGAACGGATCAG
>CAZNOE010000985.1:0-2538 GCA_964574525.1 uncultured Bifidobacteriaceae bacterium | reverse complement strand
CTTCATTTGTATTGCCGGTATGCCAGAGCAGATGGGTAGCGAGCGCGAGATCGGGCGCCTGATTGGTGCTGCTCTTCACCAACTCCTTCGCGAGTTTCGCGGTGTTGTCGGTATCGCCCAAGCCAAACCAGAGACGAGCGCGTTGTTCCTTCGGCAGGTCCTTGGCGTCGTCGAGGAGTTTGCGGGCGTCGTTGGTTTTTCCAGCGGCGAGGGCGGACCAGATCTTCAACTCGTCCTGATATTTGTCCACGCGTTCGAGACGTGAGTTGAAACCCTTCATCGCCTTCACCATCGCGTCGGTCGCGTCGCCTTTGCTCTTCTTTGCGGTTTCCTCGGCCTGCTCGGTCGCGTCGAAGCGTTCGCGTTTGAGTTGCTTCGTGCAGGCTTCGAGCGAAGTCATCAGACCGCCGATGGCATTCGTGTCGCCCGTGGCGAAATGCGCGAGCGCCAGCGCGTAAAAACGTCGCGCCTGTTCCTCGGGCAATTCGGTGGGTTCGAGATAAAACGTGTCGGCCAGGGTGAGCATCTCGGGCCAGAGTTCGTAGTCGAGGAAGGCGTCGAAGAGGCGATTGCGGCCCAACATGGAACTGCCATTGTTCTTGTCGTAGGCAGTGGTGTCTTCCTTGCGATTGAGCGTGTTGTATTTCGGATGACGCGGAAGCTCGACCATGTTCTTCGCCAGGGCAATCGCGTCATGCACCCGGCCACCGTAAAGCAAATCGGTGCACAGCCACTGGTTGTTGTGGGCAAAGTTGTGAATCTGGTCGGGCAGAATGCGCGCGTCCATCATGTACGCGTGGTCGGTGCGGGCGGCGGCCTCCTGTTGCCAAGCCGCATCGTCGTAACGTTTGAGCGCGCTGTAGGTGTGGCCGGGCATGTGCCACATGTGCGCGATGGCCGGCGCGGACTGGCCGCAACGCGCGGCGGAGTTCAGCGCGCGTTCGTCCTTCTTGTTGTTCCAGGTGTGGATGCGCGCATGATGAATGGGGTGCAACGGTTCGACAGTCAGAATTTCGTTCATCAAGGCATCCACCGACAGCCGGCTCGTGATCGGAATGCCTTTCCCTTCGTTGTCCCAGATTTGAAACGCGAGAAAAGTTTTCGCCTCCAGCTCCTTGGGATGTTTCTGAACGAGGTTCTCCAGCGCATTGACGAGGTCTTTGCGGCGGTCGGTGTCGGCTTTCTTTCCGGTGAAGTAAGCGTGGTAGGCGTCTATCCAAAGAACTTCGCGCGGGCTGGCCTTGCGCTTGAGATCGTACGCGCGCTGGATGAAACCCGTGGCGCGTTTCGAATTATTGACGTTGGCCATCGCCATGCCCCAGTACGCCATCGCGCAATTCGTGTCGAAGGCGGCGACCTGCCGGAATGAACGTTCCGCCTCGAAATACCAGAAGCCATGAAGCTGGCCGACGCCCTGGTTGAAAAACGCCTGCGCCTTCGGTTGCTTGCTCGTGATCTTGATCTTCACCTTGCCCGTTCCCGACATGAGCGTGGCAGCCTGGCGCGGGCCTTCGTCAAACGCCTCACCGTGGAGCGAATGGCCGGCGGCGGGAGAATTGGTCGGGCCAGAATTTTCGTCGGCGAGACTTTTTCCGCCGAGCAAACCCAGGCCAATGAGAACAAGGATAGGCAAGCGATGGCGCAGGGTCAGGCATTTCATATGTGCCTTTATACCAGTGTGGCATCGCGAAGCAATACGCTGGATTGCTCGCCGTCTCTTGGTGGGTTGGCACGTGAGGACATAAATCAAATGAGCTGCCCCGTTGAGACTCGACCGATGAAGCGTCCGGAACTAGACACGGTCTTTGAAACGTATTCCTGTCTGCACGCTGTTGATCGGAGGACCGCGCTACGTGACCGGCTCAAAAATGACAACCCCGTCGCGCTCGCGGAAGGAGACGTTGAACTTGTCGAAGATGTCCAGGCGTCCGAGCAGATTGAAGTGCAGGCCATATTGTTCGGCGAACCCGATGCGCGCCTCAATCAGAATCGGGCCAATTTGCAGTGGCAAGCGATGCAGGAAGACCGGCAGGCAGTGACCGTCGCCGACCTGGATGCTGGCGCGTTGTCCCTGTTTGAAGGCGAAGCCGACAGCCGTGGCGAGTTGAGCGGAGACAATCGAATAGGCCGCTCCGGAGTCCACGTAAAAGTCCACTCTTTGCCAGCCGCTGGGCAACTTCAGACCCAGCGCGATGATCGGCTCGCGCCGTCCCCGTACCAGCGTGTAGGGAAACCGAATGGGCGCGGGCATTCAGCTTCCAGGGTAGAAGACGGAAGGCAGGGCCGCGGCCATTTCCTCGGGTTGCGGCACAGCCATGACGAACGGGAAATCCGGCACGCCCTTTTCGCGCGCGATTTGATAGACTTCCTTGTAGGAATCCCCGACCGCGACAATCTCGTCCCGATACACCGCGAGGTAGCGACCGGGGTATTTCCGGCAGACTTCGTCGAGATGCGCTCCCAGCCAGCGGTTGTAGCCCTCGAGTTCGGCAGGATCAATCATGTCTTTATCCATGAAAGGAGTATCGTCTGAATCCA
>CAZNOE010000984.1:0-2541 GCA_964574525.1 uncultured Bifidobacteriaceae bacterium | reverse complement strand
CGCTGGGTCTGACGCTGCTCGGCCCGGTCATCGTGAACATCCTGCTCTTCCACATTTTCCTCGAACCCACTGGCCTGCCGATGGCCATCGTCGTCTCGGTCCTTGCGCTGTTCCTGCTCTGGCGTCACCGCGCGAATTTCGCGGGACTTGTGAAGCCTTGTGTGAAGTCAATCGAAGCCAATTAGTGCGCCTTGCTCAAGGCGTTGTATTGCGCATCTGGATGGAGCGCGTCACTTCATCCAAAAGCTGCGGGGCCATTTCCACAAGATGACACCGTTCGGGGAAACGGCCTTCTTTCACGTCGGCGATGTATTCGCTGAAGGCCGCAATGCGTTCCTCCTGAAGGCGACGTTGTTCGGCGAGGAAATTGCGGTAGGCCTTCGCATGACGAGGCGGGCGCTCTGAGTAGTCGCCGAGAATGTCGTCGGAAAAAAGGAATTGGGTATCGCAGCCGGTCCCGGAGCCGAGGGACATAAGGATCATTTTGGTCTGCGAGCAAAGCCAGCGCGCGAGATTGTGCGGGACGACTTCGATTTCAGCCGCGTAGGCGCCCGCATTCTCCAACTCCTTCATGCGTCGGTAGAGTTCCCTGGCTTCCTCGACCGTCTTGCCGATGGCTCGGTAGCCCGTCCAGGTGACGTGACGCGGGACCATTCCAAGATGGCCAACAACAGGAATTCTCTCACGTGTCATCGCCTCGATAATAAACGGGCTGGCCGAGCAATAAACCGAACTGGCGCCAATTTCCAACGCGCGAAATCCGACCCGGATGGCCTCCTCCGGCGCCGCCAGCCCGTGCGGAGTGGCCGCGGAGAGGAAGCTGTTCGGCGCCGCGGCGACAAGCAGCGGTAGCCGTGCTTGCGCCTCGGGCGAGTCGAAGCTGCAACTCATCAAGTCCACTCCCGCTTGTTCCGCCGCCGCCGCTTCCTCCGGCGACTTGACGTGAATGTGCGTCAGGCAGCGTTTGCCCTTGAGCTGCTGGAGATCGTAAACTGTGTATTTCTTTCGCGGTCGGAGCATGGGGCGAAGTACTACGAAAACAACGCTGTGAACTCAACCGCCATCACCAAACCCGCGCGGCTGTTTTCGGAGCGCGAGTCTGTGTGGATAAGATCCGATCCATTCCGCCGCGCCGTTGCAAACCGATGGCGGCAACGGCTTTTGCATCGTCTCGCTTCTCAGCCTTTCGGCGGCCATTCCACACCGGCGAGTTCCTTGGGCAATTGCGTCGGGTCAACCGGGTAAATGAGCGACATGTCGGGTTTGGCTTTTGCGCCGGGCAGAAATTCCAGTTCCTCCGGCGCGCCCACAATGAGCCAGAGCACCTCGGCGTCGGTGTCGTTGAACACCTGGCGCAACTGGTCCGGGCCGACCAGCACGCCGCCGTATTTCGGCACGGTCAACGTCTCGTCGCCCACGCGCAGGCGGCCCGTGCCTTCCAACACGAAATAAAACTCCTCCGCGCGGATGTGCTTGTGCAGCGTGTTCGCGCTCCGGGGCGGCAACCGCCAGAGCCGCGCGCCGAGATTTTCGCTCCCGGTGCGTTCCAGAAAATCCGCGTTCGGGATGCGCATCAGGTTGGAGGGCCGCCAGAAGAGGTCTTCCGGCTTGATGAGATGGTAACCTTGAATGGCTTTCATGGACTTGCTGGCGAACGTTTCGCCGCCGCCAAAGTAAAGCAACTTGGGCAATGCTTCACAAGCCGGGGCAAGTGAAGGAACGGTTCAATGCGCGGCATGAATCCTAATGGGATTCAATCACTCCGCCTCGGTTCACGCCGGTCTTTCCACCACTTTGCCGTCCTGCCAGACAATCACAGGCAACTTGAGTGCGCGATTCTGGGCTTTGACGTTTTGCGCAGCGCGGCGGAAAGCACGTTCGGCGCGAGCCACAAAGGCTGGAGCTTTCCTATGCTTGGGAGTCCGATGTCCGTTCTGTTTCATGCGTCAATCAACTTTCGCACAGATTCAATATCATGGTCGGCAGAAATAGCGAGCCGTTTTACGGGCAGACTGCGGCTGTCCCAAATCGCCCAGCGCGTTGCGAGCGAAAGATAGTCGGCGAGCAAATGAGCCAGACTGCGCTTGAATCGGCGGCGAATGTCAGTCGCAGGAACATGATGGCCGCCGAGTTTGACACGTTGCCGCACGCGGGCCACGGCCTGCGCCGGACTGGAAAGCCAGAGATAATGCAGTTCGATTTCGTAACCGGTCTTCAGCGCTCGTTGAAAAAGCCGGACGTAGGTCAGCGTCGACGATAAGCACACGCCTTCCTTTTCTTAATGCTAAATACGAAGCTAGGTTACACAGAACAGTGGTCTGCCTACCCCACCTTTATTGTTGAATACGGTGATGGATTTCATTTGATAAGTTTTATCAGCGCGCGGTTGAACAATCGAAGACTATACCTTCGCGTAAACCTCTGCGCCCTTTTCCACAAACTCCTTCGACTTGGCTTCCATCCCTTTCTTCAGCGCCTCTTCCTCAGCGATGCCTTGTTCGGCGGCGTATTTGCGGACGTCTTCGGTGATTTTCATCGAGC
>CAZNOE010000983.1:0-2544 GCA_964574525.1 uncultured Bifidobacteriaceae bacterium | reverse complement strand
CACCGCGAGACCCGCCACCTTGAGCTTCGAGCGCAGCAGGCGCTGAATGTCAGCCGCCGGCACATGACCTTCGATGGCATACCCTTCCACCAGCGCGGTGTGGCAGGTGCCGAAGATATTCGGTATGCCGTACTTGACTCTCACCGGGGTCAGATCGGGTACTGCGCGCACCGACACGGCAAAACCGTTTTTGCGCAGATGTTCTGCCCACAGGTCGCAGCAACCGCACTCGTTCAGCTTGAACACCGAAACCGCCGGCACTGCGGACAGCGCGCGCATGGAAACCAGTGTCAAGGGCGCCGCGGCCAGCACCGTCAGCATGCGCCTGCGGGCAACCATGAATGACTCCTGCATTGCGATACTCCTCTGACAAACGTTGGAAGAAACACGACCAAGCTGCGAAGCGCGCGACACGGGGTAAGGCCCCATGCGTGGCTGCGCCACGCGGGCACGAAGGGCGGCGCGGAACGCGACGCGGAGTTAGAGCTAAATCAAGAAGCGCTGCAGGCGCAGATACACCCGGTCCGGCGGACCGGGCGAAACGGGCATGCGGTCATTCCCGGTGTGATGCGGCTCAAAGAGCATCGGCGGCGCCTGCTGTAGGAGCGTCGGCTGCGCGAGCCTGCCGTCATCGACGATGCCGGGCTGCGCGCTGGCGATCGGGAGTTTTTCATCGAGCGTCTGTGGGCAACACGGCTCTTGGGGGTCGTCGTGCTCCGATTGCACGATCGCGTGCATTTCCATGACCGGGTTCATCGACTGGTGGTGCGTGCCGCCATGCGGCCCACAACAGCCCGCGTAGGCCTGGGACACCCAGAGCATGGTCCACACCACGATAAGCAGCATCGCCCCGCCACGCCTTGCGCGGCGTGTCCGCAGTTGAATTAAACGGCGTACGTTAAGCATGAATACAGGGTTCCCGGTCAACGTTGCTGAAGCTACCCGGTCGTATTTTGTCGGCCTTGACGTGGATCAATCCGGCAAACGGTATCTTTATCGTCATTTTTCGAAATGATAATGACATTTTGATAGCTCCCAGGGGACGCCAAGATTACACGGAGATTACGTTCCTGTAATCCTCGACTGTCTCAGAATGGGTATGAACCTTCACCGAAAACATCCCGCCCCCATGCAAGGGCGGGATGCCTTTGCACTAATTGGCCGCCTCCGCCTTATCCGCGGTCGGCTTGTCGGCCGGCTTTTTCGCTGCCGGTTTTTTCTGGCCGTGCGGACGCTCATCGTGGCGCCCCATCATGCCCGGCGCGCCCCTGTCCTCGCTCGCGGCAGGAGCGGACTTCATCATTCCGTGGGGCTTGTCGTCGTGTCGGCCCTGCGCGAACGACACCGTCCCGAGGGCCGCACTGACGGCGAAAACAATGGCTGCCATTGCTGTGTGTTTCATTTGATGCCTCCTTCAAGGGCGTGGTTGAAAATATTGTCCGCTACGGCCTACGCCGCAGTTCAATCATTCCTCACACGACGAGCGTTGGGCAGACCAGGAACAAGGCGGCCACCAGCGCCGTGCGCTTGCGACCGGCCCCCTGTCACCGCGGCCGAATCCAGTTATGAATGGCCGCAAACAACGTTCCCACGACAAAACTTGTCACCACTACACCGACCAGTCCGTAGAAGAATTGACCAAACGTCAGGGGCCGGCCGCCGGCTGGCTTGAGCAGCGTCAGGTCCAGACCGTGAAACCAGGCATTGAAGAAGTTCACCGTGCCGTCGGGAAACAGCACCACCGCGAGCGCACAGACTGTGAACACGATGGAAAAAGTAATCGCTGCCGTACATCCGAGTATCCAGGGGTTAAGCCGTTCCATGATGATGTCCTCCCTGCTGATGCCCTCCTTGCGCGGAAGCACCGACATAATTCTCCGGCGCCTGCTCGAATTTGTCGCCGCACGCAGTCGAGCAGAAGTAATAGGTCTGGCCGCGATAGGCGCTGGCGGCGGTGGATTTTTCGCGATCGACGGCCATGCCGCACACCGGATCCATGGATTGACCCTCGGCCGTTTCGTCGGCCTTGCCGCGCCCGCCGTGGCGGCCGTGGCCGCCCATCATGTGCGCCCCGCAGCCATAGCGCATCATGAGGAAGAACAATCCGCCCCAGATCAGGATCGACACCAGCGATTTGATGGATTCCGTGTCCATGTGCTTCCTCCGCTATCGTCACCGTATTTGCTGTCTGCACGAGCACGACGCGAACTCCGGGTGGTCGCGCCACAGCGCGCGTCAGATGCGCTATTTCGCCGGCATGCCGTGCATCATCTGATCGCGTTGCATCATGTGTTCCATCATCATCTGCATCATGTCCATGCGCGTCTCCATCATGTCATGGTGCGCCATGGGTCCGGGACGTGGCGCTGCCCCTTTCCCCGCACCGTCTTTCGCGGCGCCATCCGCCTGTCCTCGGCCCATCATCCCCCACATCATCCCACCGCCCATGCCGCGCATCATCGACATACTCTCGCGCATGCTTTTCATGTGCTCGTCCAGCAGCTTCTGCCGCTCCGCGAGGTCGGTCGTTTTCTGCATTGTCGC
>CAZNOE010000982.1:2257-2545 GCA_964574525.1 uncultured Bifidobacteriaceae bacterium | reverse complement strand
ACCGTGTGCAGGCGTTGGTGGATGAGACGGAGGAGTTGATCCGCATTTTCGCCGCAAGTCTGCGCACCGCCACCGGACGCAAGGCGGAAAAGCAGGGTCCGAACGTCCAACGTTTAACTTTGAACGTTCAACGTTGAAAGTTGGAGGTTGAACGTTCTCTGTTTCAAGTTTTATCGCACTGTGAGGCAGCAGTCGGGGTCCGTAGTCCGCTGGATGGGTGAAGGGGAAAAGCAGAAAGCAGAAAATAGAAAGCTGAAATGGGAATGGGGGCAGGGGGAAAAGCTGAAA
>CAZNOE010000982.1:0-2247 GCA_964574525.1 uncultured Bifidobacteriaceae bacterium | reverse complement strand
GTTGAACGTTCTCTGTTTCAAGTTTTATCGCACTGTGAGGCAGCAGTCCGGAATCGGGTAAGGAGTCCGCTGGATGCATAACCAAAAGCTGAAAATGCTGAAAGCTGAAAGCTGAAATAGGGAGCGGGAAGGGGAAAAGTTGAAAAACTGAAATGCTGAAAAACTGAAATTGGGAAACACTGAAAAGCTTTTCTCTCCTCGCCGCGTCCGTTAGTTTTCGCGCGATGACCAAGCCGCCGCTGATTCTGATTTCGCCGAACATCGAGAAGAAGGGAGACGAGTTCGGCGACCTGTCCATCAGCCTTTCCGAAACCTACCAGAGGGCGCTGATGGGCGTGGGCGCGATTCCGATGGCAATGCCGGCCACGGCTTCGCGCGAGTTGGTGGCGGAATGCGTCCGCCGCGCGGATGGTGTGTTGCTCACGGGCGGCGAGGATGTTGAGCCGTCGCTCTACGCGAAAAGGCTTCCGCCGAAGTTGCGCCGCACGGTGACGGTGACGCCGGACGGGGGCGCGCGGGATTTGCGCGAGTTCATGCTGGTGGATGAAGTGTTTCGCCAGCGCAAGCCGCTGCTCGCGATTTGCCGGGGTCATCAGGTCTTGAACGTGGCGCTCGGGGGCACGTTGGTGGTGGATATACCGAGTCAGAGGCCGCGCGCGATCAACCATCGGCGGCCCGACAAGCGGAGCGAGATCGTTCACGATGTGCATTTGACACCGGACGCGATACTGGCCAAGATAACGGGCGAACGGACGTTGGGCGTGAACAGCACGCACCATCAGGCGGTGGACCGGCCGGCGGGCGCGTTGCAGGTCACGGGCCGCAGCCGGGATGGGATCGCCGAGAGTATGCAATTGAAATCTGAGACCGCGCATCTGCTGCCGTTCCTGTTGAGCGTGCAGTTTCACCCGGAGCGCCTGGTGGACCGATACCCGGAACATCGCGCGATCTTCGCGGCGTTTGCGCAAACCTGCGCGCTAAACCGCGCCAAAAATCTATGAAGGGCAAAATTCTATTGGTGGATGACGAGCAGCCGATTCGCAATCTGCTCGGCCATGTGTTGGGGCGCGAATATCAAGTCGCCGAAGCCGAGAGCGGCGCCGCGCTGCAAAAGGCCTTCGCCGAAAGCCAGCCCGACGTGGTGGTGCTGGATGTGCGGTTGCAGGACGCCAACGGCCTGGAGTTGCTGCCGTTGATCAAAAAGCGCTGGCCGGACACGGAGGTCATCATGCTGACGGGGCAGGGGACGATGGAGATGGCGTTGGAGGCGGGCCGGCTCGGCGCGTACAATTTCCTGAGCAAACCGTTTGAAAACGAAAAGCTCATGGCCGATGTCAAATGCGCGATTGACCGCAAGCAGCAGAAAGAGGAAAACAGCGCCCTGCGCCGCGCGCTCGAAACCATCAGCGGGAACATTTCGCCGGTCTTCCGCAGCCCCGCCATGCAGGAGGCTGTCCGCACGGTGGAGCGCATCGCGCCCAGCGACGTGACGGTGCTGATCACCGGCGAAAGCGGCACGGGCAAGGAAGTCATCGCGGACCTGATCCACGCGATGAGCCAGCGCAGCAAAGGCCGGATCATCAAAATCAATTGCGCCGCGCTGCCACGGGAACTGATCGAAAGCGAACTGTTCGGTTCGGTCAAAGGCGCGTTCACCGGCGCGCATACGGACCGCGAAGGCTTGTTCCGTCAGGCCGAGGACGGGACGTTGTTCCTCGACGAGATTTCGGAGATGCCGATTGATACGCAGAGCAAATTGCTGCGGGTGTTGCAGGACCAGGAAGTGCGGCCCGTCGGCGGCAAGACCAGTTACAAGACCAACTGCCGTTTGATCGCCGCCACGAACCGCGCGCCGGAAGAGGCGATCAAGGATGGCAAGCTGCGCGAGGATTTGTTTTACCGCATCAGCGCCATTTCGGTCCATCTGGCGCCGTTGCACGACCGGCGCGAGGACATCATGCCTCTGGCCAACGCTTTCCTGAAACGATTCTCGTCACAGGCCAACCGCCCGATCCGGGGATTCACGCAATCCGCCCAGGACCGGCTCATCGGCTTCGAGTGGCCCGGCAACGTCCGCCAGTTGCAAAACGAAATCCAGCGGGCGGTGTTGTTGTCCGAAGGCGACCAGGTGGACGCGAGTGATCTTTCCATCTCGCGCACCCAACCGGGAACTGACGAATCGCAAGACACGAACTTCACGTTGCTGGAAGGCGTCGAGCGCAACGCCATCGTCCAGATGCTCAAGGA
>CAZNOE010000981.1:0-2549 GCA_964574525.1 uncultured Bifidobacteriaceae bacterium | reverse complement strand
CCTGAAATCGCTTCCTTGAACCGGCGCGTTTGCTTATTGTCCAAGGCCCATGCTTGCAGAAAAAGCCGAAACCCCTCCCGGAAGTGAAGCCAGCCACCGGAGCACCTTCTTCCGCCAAAGCGGCTGGCTGATGATTGCCAATATCGCGGGCGGGATGATGATGTGGGGCGTTCATTTCCTCTCCAAAAAGATTTCTCCGGCGGAATATGCCGTCTTCGGAACGCTGCTCGCGGTGACGATGTGCGTCCCGTCCTTGCCGCTGCAAATGGTCTTCGCGCAACAAACCGCCGCCGCCCTGGCCACGCGCCGCGAGCGGCAACTGGCCGGCATGATTCGTCTGGGCTGGATCGGCACAACGCTGGTTTGGCTCCTTGGCGCCATCGCGCTGCTGGCGTTTCAAGGTCCTCTCGCCGAGCGGTGGAAAATTTCCAATCCGGCGGCGTTGTGGATTCTGTTGGTGGTCCTTTTGTTCTCGATGTGGCTGCCGATGTTCCTGGGCATTCTCCAGGGCCGGCAGAATTTTCTGTGGCTGGGTTGGGCGATGATGCTTAACGGCGTTGGCCGCTTGGGCGGATCGGCGTTCATTGTGCTGGCACTCGCCGGTCTGGCGGCGGGCATGGTGGGCGGCGTGGCGACGGGCCTCGCGGTCGGCGTCGCGATTGCCATCTGGCAAACGCGCGATCTCTGGAGCGGGCCGACCGCGGACTTTGACCGGCGCGACTGGCTCAAACAAGTGGTGCCGCTGGTGCTCGGCTCGGGTGCGTTCCAGTTTTTGTTCACGGCGGATACGATGTTCGTCAACGCTTACTTCACCGCGGAGCAAACGGCGCCGTATGTCGTGGCGGGGACCTTGTCGCGCGCCTTGATGTGGCTCGTCGGCCCACTCGTGGCGGTGATGTTCCCGAAGATCGTCCACAGCGCGGCCCGATCCGAAAAGACGGATCTGCTCCGCCCCGTCCTGCTCGGCACGGCGGGGCTGTGCGCCGCGGGCGCCGTGGGATTGTGCTTGCTGGGGCCGTTCGTGGTTCGGTTCGTTTCCAAGCCGGAATACGTGCCGAACGCCGTGGCCATGCTGCCGTGGTACGCGGGGGCGATGGTGCCGTTGTCGCTGGCGAACGTGCTGGTGAACAATCTCCTCGCTCACGCCCGCGTCGGAATCGTGCCGCTGCTGGTGTTGCTGGCCGTGGGCTACGCCGTCACGCTTACGTTCTTTCACGCCAGTCCCGTCGCGGTCCTGCAAACGCTCGGCGCGTTCAACGTCGTGCTCTTTATCGTGAGCGCGTGGTTCACCTTCCACCATGCTAAATCCACGGAACTGAATCCCCGCACGACCGTGCGCTAACGACTCTGGGCCTTGGACTCGGGACTTGAGACTGGAGGCGGCCCGGGCCGCGGCTGTGGTGCGCGCAATTTTTTGTAAATCCACTCTTCCAGCGGACCCAGACCGAGACGGCGGAGAAGTTTGTAAATCCAAGGCCGGTAAACCAACCACACCCGCACGACCGAAAGAAACATGGTCAGCGATGAGCGGAACAAGGCCGCCGTCACTTTCGAACCGATCTTGTCCGTCCATTCCGTTGGTACTTCCAGAATCGTGAATCCCGCGCGGTCAACAGCGACCAGCAGGTTCACATCGAATGCCAGATCGGCAATCCGAAGTGACGAGTAGATTTTTTCCACCACCGCGCGGCGCATGGCTTTGCAGGGGCATTGTGTGTCCTTGATGTGCATCCAGAACAAGCTCTCGACAACGAGGTGAAAGCAGCGGCTGGTGAAACGGCGCATCCACGGTTGCGCCTGATGCAGCACCGCACCCGGCAACCAGCGCGAACCGATGACGCAATCCGCCTCGCCGAGTCGCCGCACCAGGTCGTGCAACGCGTGCGGCGGGGAAGCGCCGTCCGCATCCACGTAGCCGATGACGTCCGCCAGCGGCGCGAGCTTGAGTCCTTCGATGAGCGCGCCGCCTTTGCCGATGGGGTCGGGAAAATCGAGGAAGCTGACGCTGGGAACGTCCTTCGCCACGCGTTCGACCACGGCCTTGGTGTTGTCGCGGCAACCGTTCAGCACGACGACGAGCTGGAATTTGCCGTGATACTGTTCCTGAAAATAACGCCCGTATTCGCGCAGCATCGGTTCGATGCGCTGTTCTTCGTTGTACGCCGGGATGAGCAGCAACAGACTTGGCTCGGTCACGAAAGAGAATTACCAGAACTCGCCGGGAATGCAAAGCGACCGGTCAAAAACCGAATACCGGATTTCCAACACCACGAACTCCAAATCCCACCCTTCAAAAGGCCGCGAGCCCAAGGCGGGGCTTACCGGGTTTGCATCGGGGACTGTCTGGAGTTCGGGTTCTTCAGTCTTTGAAAACCGTCACGGCGTCACTGTCCGATAGTACCGCTGCGCCGCGTTTGACGAGTCGGACAACTCGAATACCCCGCTGACATCGGCCTCGGCGCTGTCCACGGTTTGCCAATTGGGCTTACCTTCCACGCTCGGGGCGGCTTCAAGCCGGTAGGTCTGGCCGGCCACCCCCTGGCCGGTGA
>CAZNOE010000980.1:0-2553 GCA_964574525.1 uncultured Bifidobacteriaceae bacterium | reverse complement strand
AGGAAAAGATCGCGCCGCTCGTCGAGCAACGGCTCGCGCAACAGAAGACGCCCGTGGTGCGGTTCGTGAACCAGGCCCAACGCATCGTGGCGCACGTAAGTCTGGCGGAACTGACCATGCGCGTGCCGGTGGATAAATACGGCGTAGCGTTGTGGCGGCCCGTCGAGCGCGAGGTGTTGCCCTACGATTGCGCGCAGTGCCCGCTCGTCGAGACTTGCAAGAAACTGCCCGCGGCCACAGGCGTGGCGCTGCTGTGGCGGCGGCTCGGTTTGGTGGATGAGCGTGGTGTGCCGACTTTGCGCGGGCGGATCGTGAGTTTCTTTTCGCAAGGCAATGGACCCGCCATCGCCGTCGCGCTGGAAGACGAGCGTTATCCGCTGGATGAATTGATTTACGATCTGGCAAACCTCGACGGCGGTTTCCGCTTTTGTGGCGAGGACAATCGCTGGGGCGGACGGCTGGCGATTGTGTGTCATGAACAATTCGGACTGCAAAGCATCCCCGGCTATCTCGAAAATGGCTTGCCGCCGAAATACGGCGCGGGCGCGGAAGCCGTCGTCGCGTCGGTCCACAAGAATCCGCTAAACAAACACGGCTGGGTAACGGAACTGCTCGGAGCAGGTGACATTGACCGTATCATCATCGAATGGCGCAGCCTGTTGCGGCAAATCGCGCACGCGCCCGAACTCGATTGGCCGCGCTGGCGCGCCTTGCAATCGATGGCTAAGACAATTCTGAACGAGACGGAATCGCCGACGCTCACAGATCTGCCGCCGCTGGAATACAACCAGACCCGGCGCCTGGATCATCGGTTGATCCTGCGCCGGCATTGACGCGGAAACGGAGCGCCGAGCACCGCCTCGGCGCATTGCCACCGAAGCCCATCGAGCCGAGGCGGTGCTCGGCGCTCCTATGTCTAGTTCTGGACGTCCTGCAACTGGTCGTGATCGTCCAATTCCTTGCGCAGGCGGGTGAGGTCGGATTTCAACTTGGTAACGGTGCGAGTTTGATCGGGAGCGGTGTAAAGATTCTTCAACTCGTGCGGATCGGTTTTCAGATCGAATAATTCCCAGGCGTCAATGCGGTTGAAGTAAATGAGTTTGTAGCGGTCGGTGCGAACGCCGTAGTGCGGTTGCACACGGTGATCGGCAGGATAGTGGTAGTAGCGGTAGTACATTTCGGTGCGCCAATCCTTCGGTGTCTTGCCGGCCAGCACGGGTGCGATGCTGCGGCCCTGGACTCCCTTGGGAGCCGTGAGGCCGGCGTATTCGAGGAACGTGAGGGCGAAGTCCACGTTCAAAATCATCGCGTCGCTGACACTGCCGGATTTGATTTTGCCGGGATACCGGATGAGGAAAGGCATGCGGATGGATTCCTCATACATGAATCGCTTATCGAACCAATCGTGGTCGCCAAGAAAGAAGCCCTGGTCGGAAGTGTAGATGACGATGGTGTTGTCGCGGAGGCCGGACTGATCGAGGTAATCCAACAGGCGCCCGACATTGTCATCCACAGAGGCAATGCAGCGGAGGTAGTCTTTGAGGTAGCGCTGGTATTTCCATTTCTTGAGCGCCTCGCCGGTGAGCATTTTCTTCTGGCCGTTGATGGTGATTTCGAGTTCGGTGAACTTTTCGTTTTTCCATGCGGCGAGTGCCGGGCCTTTGAGATCAGCGGGCGGTGTGAGCTTGACGTCGCCGCGGGTGAGGTCACGGTCCACGCGCATGGTAGCCTCAGTGGCGGCCGGGGAACGCGTGGCGTAGTCGTCGTTGAAGGTGGCCGGCTCGGGGATTTCAACATCGTCATACATGTGGGCGTGTTTGTCGTCTGGCTCCCACGGGCGATGCGGCGCTTTGTGATGACACATGAGGAAGAACGGTTTGTCCTTGGGGCGGTTCCTCAGGAAGTCAATGGCCTTGTCGGTGATGATGTCGGTGGCGTAGCCGGAGAGATTCTTGCGCACGCCCATCTCGGTGAAGTCGGGGTTGTGATACAAGCCCTGCCCCGGGAGAATGGTCCAGTAATCAAAACCTTGGGGTTCGCTCTGCAAATGCCATTTGCCGATCATGCCAGTGTGATAACCTCCGCGTTGCAGTTCCTTGGCGACAGTCCATTGGCTGCCGTCAAAGCGATTAAAGACGGTGACGCCATTGATGTGAGAATATTTCCCGGTGAGGATGCACGCGCGGCTCGGGGCGCAGATGGAGTTGACGGCGAAACAATTGTTGAAGCGCGTGCCCTCCCTGGCAAGCCGGTCGAGGTTCGGCGTTTTGTTGATCTTGCTGCCGTAGGCGCTGATGGCGTGCGCGGCGTGGTCGTCCGACATGATGAAGATAATGTTGGGCCGCGCCTCGACGGGCTTTTCCGCGGCGGACAGGGCGGGCGAGAACAAACTCGCGCCAATGCCCCAAGCCAAGCCGGCCAAAAGCTTCAGAGTTTTCATAGTTTTTCAGGAAAGACTCCCCCACGGCTTAATATGTGAACCGCTCCCGCTTCACAATGTCCAGCCTTTGCGATATTCCTTCTCGATGTAATTCATCGCCTGCGGACTGTTCT